>JBAVDL010000070.1:0-21511 GCA_049587175.1 Thermoactinomyces sp. | reverse complement strand
ATAAAAAACTGCTGGATCGTTTAAAAACTGAACAAGACCAGGAAGAAGATTATTTCTATGCTTATGAATTTCTTTATAATATGGATGATGGTTAAATACGGAAAAATCCCCCTTTTCCTTGTGGACTCCACTCAGGAAAGAGGGGGATTTTTTATATTCTTATGCCATTTGCCAATTTACCAACCAGCCTGTGGATGTCTTTTTAACTCGACATTCCGGAACAGAAAACAAGGATTCAGATCCTGTTCTGTTAACGGCCGGGCAGTCACCAGAAAATGAAAAGCCTCGCAGGATCGTTTGTCTTTCAAAAGCAACCCTGCATGTTCCCTGGCAAATGCAATGGAATATTCCCTGTTTTTATCCAGCCGGAAACAGAACAGATAGGCATCGTTGCTTCGGTCGTACAGCCATACATACTCAAAGCCTTCCTCCGATTGCTTCAATTCATCTGCCCATTCGGGAACGGACAAAACCAAAACAGGTCTGTCTGCTTCTCCAAGTTCTGCCCAGCCTCCATCTTCCGGAATGACTGCCTCCCGGATTTGCGGTATATATCGTGGATTCATCATCATCGATCCTTTGCATTCATTTTCTTGGTTCTTGATACAATTTTGGAAAGCAGGGGCGCAATGCATGTCAAATCCCATTTCTCTGTTTCTACTTCCCGAATTGCATCTGTATCTCCAATCACAAGTGTGGGAACCGGATTTCGGGTATGGGTCTTGATCCGCAAATCTTCACTGTTGCCGTGATCACTGACCAGGACAATCGTATCTGCCGGTTTTTTTAAACGGACAAGCTCACCCAAAAAGCGATCATAATGGTGAGTCACATATTGTATCAGCCAGGGAGCCTGCTTATGGCCTGCCAGGTCGCTCAGGAAAAATTCATAAACAACCAGGTCATAATCATCTGCAATGTTCCAAAGATGAGATGCCGCCTGTTCAGGGGTGATATCGGGCAAATCGATCCCCTTTTTTCTCAGAGTCAGACGGGTAATATCATGATAAACCGCTTTTCCTGCCACCAGTTCAGGATAAAATCGCAACGGTTCCCGGCTTGATTGAATGGCAGCTGTAGTTACGGATACAAAACCCCGTTTGGTTGCAGGCCGTTCAAAATATTCCCTGGTGTAGGCATTGGCAAAAGTTGCTTTCCAGCCGATCCGTTCAAATTGCAAATAAATATTGTCGGCCTGAAGCCATTGACGCAATTTTGCAAACGGAAAGCCGCTTATATGTCTGCCCATTAATTTCGGGGCATTTTTCCCGGTAAAAATGGTTGCCTGGCCTGTCGCACTCTGCGGTGTGCCTTCAACCCCCAACAAAGAATCTGTCTCCAACAGGCATAACCGGGAATCATGCCGGCCGGCTGCATCCCTTACAAGCGGCATCCCCCCCAACAGCTTTCTTATGTGGGGAGTCGGCTGTGTAACCCATGGATTGTAATCAGCTGTTTCTCCCAAACCTACGCCATCGATAAATAGCAAAACGACCGCAATTGTTGTCACCCCCATAACATAGCACACAATTGGCTCCAAATCTATTGTAACAAAACCTGGAAATGAATTTTCTGACAATACCGTAAATCTGGGGAAGCATCTTTGGTACCGACAAACTTTGCTGTTTCGCAAATTGCAGGATTTGTTTTTTCCCGCCTTCCTAGTACAATGGAGAAAGGAAGGCAGGTGGATTTGATGCAAAGATTCAGCCAAATGTCAGAGAATGAACTCCAGTTGGAAATCGAACGCCTCACCCGGGAAATTAAAGAAGCAAAACAGGAAGGAAGGGAGCAAGAACTGCCCATCCTGGAACAAAAGGCAAATATTGCCCGGTCTTACCTGATTGATCCGGCAACCATTGAAACCGGCTGCTGGTATTCTGTCGAAGGTCAAAGTGCACACTTTTATACAGAATATATAAATGGTGTGATGGCATGGGGAACGTGGGAAAATTCCCCGGTAAAAGTTGCGGTCCCTCTTGCTGTACTGAAAAAGAAAATATTCAAATCTTAAGGGTATGATTCCGGAGTGTCAGACAGATTTGTCTTCACTCCTTTTCTTTTTGTCAAATCCGGTTAAATTTTGTTTTTTTTGTACATACTATAATCAGGAGGTGTGTTTAAAACATGTATTACGTTATTCGCGATTCAGAAAAATTGCCGCCGTCAATCATCCATGAAGATAACTATTTTGCCTGGTATAACCCTCTGAAAAAGGATCATCGGGTCGAATTTCGCGGCACCATGAACCAGTGTTATGATTTTATGGCAACCCACTATTCGAGAAAATAAATTCTGTTCTGCCAAAATTGACAGAATTATATAAAGAAACGGAGCAAAAATAACCGGAGACAATTCTGTTCCGGTTATTTTTTTTGATTATTTCTTTTTACTTCTGACAGGAGGCAGAATTTTTTTTATGTCCACTTTCCGTTTCCTTTCCCATGTCCTTGGATCTTTTTCATCAAACTGTTCCAGAAATTGCACAACTTCACGAGTGATTGGGGTAGGAGTAGAGGCACCCGCAGTAACTCCCACAATTTTCTTGCCTTTCAGCCACTCGAGGTCAATTTCGGTCACATCGGCAACCCTGTATGCTTCCACACCGGCCACTTCTCTGGCTACTTGGGCAAGCCGGTTGGAGTTGTTGCTGCGAGGATCACCCACAACAATAACGAGGTCAGTTCCTTTCGCCTGCTCTGCTACCGCTTCCTGCCGCTGCTGGGTTGCCAGGCAAATTTCATTATGAATCTCCACGGTTGGAAAACGCTCTTTCACCTTGTTCATCAAATGTCTGGTATCCCATTGGCTCATGGTTGTCTGGTTGGTTACCAACAGTTTATCCGTATCAAAATGCAGATTGTCAATATCCTCTTCGCTTCCAATCAAATGAACATGTCCGGGTGCGACCCCCATCGCTCCTTCAGGTTCGGGATGCCCTTTTTTTCCAATATACATAACCTCATATCCTTCGGCTACCTTTTCCCGGATCAAATCATGGGTTCGGGTAACATCCGGACAGGTGGCATCTACTATTGTCAATCCTTTTTCCCGGGCACGGCGGCGTACCTCCTCAGATACACCATGAGCAGTAAAAATTACTGTACCCTTGTCTATTTTTTCCAGAATCTCCAACCGGTTGGGCCCATCCAGGGTAATAATCCCGTCATCTTCAAATGCCTCAACTACATTCCTGTTATGAACGATCATGCCCAATATATATATCGGACGTGGCAAATCCAGGTTTTTGGCTGCCTGACGAGCCAAAACCATTGCATCGACCACTCCGTAACAATATCCGCGTGGTGTAATTTTAATTACCTGCACTCTATTCCCTCCTGCCTGATATTAAAAAAATTGGCAGCTGTTAGCCGACCCCATTATATCCTATTCAAAAGATCAGGTAAATCAAAAGCACCGGCCAACCCTTTTAACGCTTTCAAAATTTATGGCCAGTCTGATGGAACATTCATCCGGGGTCATTCATAAGATACACTGTCAACATGAACAGAAGGAAGTGAAGTTGGCTTATGGAAAAACCTGGAACACCTGCACCCATGCCCCAACCGCCCCAGATGCCGCATATGCCCGAAATGCCACAACCGCCGCAAATGCCGGAACAGATGATGCCTTGCATGCCATGTATGCCGATGCCTTTGCATGAAATCCCTTGTGATCCAAAAATGCTCCGTCATATGTACCACCATCTGAAAATTTGCCATAAATTTGAAATGGAAATGCTGAAGTGGTACATGAGATATTGCTCCAGTCAGGATCGTGATTGCCGGAACCCCTGTTCACGAAATCCTGATCCGCGCCGTTATCGGGACTATGAATCTCCTTACTGGCGCAGATGGGATAGCCCCAACGATCCTTGCTGAAACAAGGCCATCCTTCCCTGTCATTTCCGGAAGGATGGCCTGTAATATGAAATCCCCGTTAAATTATATGAGATTTATGACAATCCAAATGGCTGAAACCCCTGGATTTATGGATCATTCATGTCATCATCTGCTTCTGTTTCAGACAACACCCCGAACCCGGGGCTATGTCATCATTCTGCCATATGGTTCTTCACCCTGGACAACATGTACCCCTACGGACAGCCTCTGCGACCAGCGAAAGTACCCGCGGGATTACCTGTTACCAGGTACCAGAACCCCGAATTTGCTTTGGTGATTTGCAAGATTGTCAGTTTTTCCTTCGCTCGCGGACATACAGCATCGCCAATATAAAGGAGATAAACAGCAGAAAGATAATTACAATCGATGATGAATCCAGAAAATTCCCATTCATGAGTACAGAACCTCCTGTAACTTGTCCATCCAATAAGTATTTATACTATATAACCTGATACTTGTACAGAACAGGAATATCACAATCCCTTGACACTCCACACAGCTGAAGCCTCAGGATTCCTTGGCCAAACGCCTGAATCTGTTCCGGTTTTGGACAACACCCGGGTTCAGGACTGTGTCATCACCCTTTCTATACGGTTTTTACCACATGAGCTGAATACCTGCGACCTCATAATACCGTGATTACAGGTACGCCAGACTCTCAGTGATGACTATGGCCAAACCTTGGCCGCTGGCAGTTATTCGCTGCCGGTTAAAGGTTTTTCCCCTGATTCATCGTATGGCAATACTCCATTGATGATCCGCATGATCGCGTGAGTCCTCGCTTTGAAATCAAGAGCCCGCTCCGAGTTTGAAACCGTCAGATCATATTTGTCAATACAATGGAGACAGACGGCAAACTCGTCATAAATTTGCTCAGGGTCTTTTGTAATTCTCAACTCGGTTCTTTTCTTCTTCTTGTAACAGATGGAACAGTGCAAATACATTTCTGTATAGTAAGGCTGTGGTCCACCTTCCCGAATAGCATTTAGTATTTCCTGTTCAATTTTGTCAACCAATCGGTCAAAGTATTTTTTTCTCTTTGGACAATCGTGCATAACCATCCCTCTTTACTTTTCAGAAAATCCGTTTTCCCTTGAATTCATCCGCATCTCGATTCTGTAAAAATGATTCTATTTATTTTTAATAAAAGAGCGATTGTTCCAATTTTTTCTTCTTTTATAATTCTGCAAACAAATGTCAATTTCCTTCATAAACAAAGGATGAAAATCGGTGATTTATAAACTTTGTCCTCTCTTTTTACCACTTAATTTTATCATATTAACTAAAATTATAATTAAATTAGATTAACTATTATCAAGTTGTTTTTGTCACAATTTGAGTTTTTTTGTCGTTCGGAAGGAATATTTATGTCATCGTGTCAAATAAGTTTGAAAAGGAGGGGGCGAATATGGCCATTCGTAATCAGTCTCCAAAATCTTTCCCTGACCGGCGTCTGGGATACAAATACCGTATCCAGCACAAACGGGTACGCCCGGCAGTAAAAAGAACATTTATCAAAATGGCCAGGGAAATGTTTCTTGACCATATTTCCAAGGACATTCCTTTCAAAAAACATGAATAGGAACAAAGCGGAATTACCAAACAGGTCATGTACAATCAAGCCAGTTTCGTATCCTCTCCGATTCCTGAATCATTCCCCTCGATGGCCAATCGTTCGTTACCTTTTTCAATTTTCATTGGTTTTGGGTATTCATGAGTAAACCCTCCTGACAGCAAACAGGAGGGTCTGTTTTTTGATTTGCGAATTTTTCCGCTCTGCTTCCGCAATATGCGATTCCCTGACTGCATTCAGGTAAATTATGCATGGTGATATTGCAACATCTCACGGTCATGGCTACGGACAAAGCGGGTCAGTTCCTCTGTCATATGCCAGTATGAAAAAGGCGTAATCAGATAAATTCCTGCAAACTTCTCCATTGCCACTTCCAGGAGTTCCTTGGCCACCTGTACGCCTTCCTTTTGTCCGGACTGTCTGTCTTTTGTTTTTTCCATCCGTTTCAACACGTGATCCGGTATTTTGATTCCCGGCACTTCATGATGCAAAAACAGGGCATTGCGGTAACCGGTCAGAGGCATGATTCCAATAAAAACCGGAACTGAAAGAGACTTGGTTGCTTCATAAACCTCCAGGATCCCATCCGGATCATAAACCGGTTGTGTCATGACAAAATCGGCTCCTGCTTCTATTTTCTTCTCCAATCGTTTCAGGGCTGCATCCAGCTTGCGCACATGCGGATTAAAAGCAGTTCCTACAGCAAATCCCGCTTTTTGCTTCAACTTTCGCCCGGAAAATGATATGCCCTCATTAAACTGCTTAACCATCCGGATCAGTTCAATCGATGTCACATCATAAATCGAACTGGCCCCCGGAAGGTCACCCATGCGTGTAGGGTCTCCGGTAATGACCAGGATCTGGTCAATTCCCAGGGCATGAAGTCCCATCAGATGGGACTGCTGCCCCAGCAGATTGCGATCGCGGCAGGCAACATGAACCAACGGATCAATATCATATTTTTCCTTCAGAATGGCTCCCAGTGCCAGATTGCTCATTCGTGCCGTAGCCAGGGAATTGTCAGCCATAGTAACAGCATCTACCCCGGCTTGCTGCAACCGTTTTGCTCCCTCCAGATAACGGGAGATATCCAAATCCCTGGGAGGATCCAATTCACAAATAATCGTCCGTTTTTGCCGAACCTGCTCAACTACCGTCGGCCGTTTCCGCTTTTGCACCACTACCGTCTCGGCAGAGGGAAGTTTCCACCCGTCGGCAGACGGATTTTCCCGCCTGACAGGCTTTTTGTCTTTTAAAACCTTGGCAATCCGCGCAATATGATCCGGTGTTGTTCCGCAACATCCTCCCAACATCCTGACTCCCTGCCTGACCAGAAGTTCTGCTGTTTCCTCAAAATAATCGGGGGTCGATTTGTAATGCAATTCTCCGTTATTCATCCCCAGTCGGCCGGCATTCGGATAGGCTGTAATAATCAGGTGTTCGGGAACAATTGTCTTTTCCAGCGTTCGCAGCACTTCGACCGGTCCCAGTCGGCAGTTGATGCCTGCTCCGTTTACACCCTTCCTTGCCAGTTGCGCATAAGCTTCAGACAAGGTATAGCCGTCTCTTGTCCGGCCAAGCTCGATCATGGACAATTGCGCAAAGATCGGAAGATCTGTAAGTGGGCGGATCACTTCAACAGCCAAAAGAATCTCTTTCAAATCAAGAAAGGTTTCCAGCAAGATGCCGTCAACCCCCGCATGAAGCTGGGCAATGGCCTGTTCCTCATACATGGCCCGATATTCCTCTTCATCATAAACCGGGACTCTTCCGGCACAAATCGAACCGATTGCCCCCACCACATAAGCATCGCTGCCAACCGAATTCCTGGCGATTCGGACGGCTTCCCGGTTCAGGCGCGTCACCTTGTTTTCCAGCCCATATCGTGTCAACCGTTCCCGGTTGGCTCCATATGTATGGGTTTCAATCACACGGGCTCCTGCTTCATAATAGGCCTGGTGCACTTTCCCGACCAGAAACGGGTTGCTTAAAACCAGTTCTTCTGAACAAATACCGACCGAAACACCTTGCTGATACAAGTATGTTGCCATTGCACCATCCCCGACAAGCAATGAATCTTGCAGGCACTGGAGCAATCCTGGCTTGCCCATTAAAATCTCCTCCCTGTTTATACATTGAAATATCTGGCTTCCGGATGAGCAAACACCATGGCCGACACTGAAGCTTCAGGCTCCATCATGAGCCCGTCTGTCAGCCTGATTCCGATCTCCCCGGGGGAAAGCAGACGGAACAGTTTTTGTTGATCCGCAAGGTCGGGGCAGGCCGGGTACCCGAATGATACACGGATTCCCTGGTACTTCGCGCCAAATCTTTCTTTCATGGTCAGTTCAGCCGGGTCCGGAAAACCCCAACGGCTTCTCATGACCTGATGCAGTTGTTCAGCAAATGCTTCAGCAATCTCCAGAGAAGCAGCCTGAAGCATATGGGAATGGAGATAATCCCCTTTTTCTTTCCACTCTTGTGCCACTTCCCGAATCCCCTTTCCGGCAGTGACCGCCAGAAAACCGACATAATCCATTTCCCCGGACTTTGCCGGCCGTACAAAATCAGCCAGGCACAAGCAGGGTTCTTTTGACTGGCGAGGAAACGAAAAACGTTCCAGAACCCTGGCCGGATTGTCGGGATCATAGATCAGGATGTCATTTCCGTCTGCCTGTGCAGGGAAAAACCGGTATATCCCCTGCAGAACCAATATCCGTTCCTGACTGGCCCGCTCCATCAACTGATCAAACGCTTTTTTAAGCTCCATTGCTTTCGGGTTTCCCTCGGCGAGCAATTTTTCCACATTTCCTTTTAACCCCAGATGCTTGCCAAATAGCATCTGCATATTGATATAAGGCTTTACAAGATCAAGCGGATAATCCCGGTAAATATGTCTTTGCAGATCCGGAGGAACAAACACCGGCACCTTCCGGTTTATTTTGCTTTTTGCCGGTTTGATGGGCTTGGTTGCCTTATTCTCTCCCTGCAGATCGACTGAATCTTCCTTCTCTTCAATTTGCCGAGATATTTCTTCCCGGATCTTTTCACGCTGTTGGGGATTCATCAGTTTATTTGCCAATTCAAGTCCATTCATTGCATCTTTGGCATATAAAACAGGACCGTTATACTGTGCGGCTATCCTTGTTTCCGTAAATTTTCTCG
This sequence comes from Thermoactinomyces sp., assembly GCA_049587175.1. Classification (GTDB taxonomy): domain Bacteria; phylum Bacillota; class Bacilli; order Thermoactinomycetales; family Thermoactinomycetaceae; genus Thermoactinomyces. The sequence continues at coordinate 12,871 of JBAVDL010000070.1, read as the reverse complement.
TCAGGGCGGCACCCCCGACCAATATTGGAATATCAATATCAGCCTTTTTCAGATCTTGCGCAGTCACCGCCATTTGTTGGGCTGATTTGACCAGAAGCCCTGACAACCCGATCAAATCCGGATTTTCCTTGCGAACAGCTTCAATCAATTGTTCAGGAGGAACCTTGATACCCAGATTGATGACCTCGTATCCATTGTTGGACAAGATCATCTCCACCAAATTTTTTCCAATATCGTGGACGTCCCCTTTTACTGTTGCCAACAGCACTTTTCCCCGTGTGTGAATATCCGTACTGTCCATATGAGGTTCCAGATAGGAAACGGCTGCTTTCATCACTTCCGCACTTTGCAATACTTCGGCTACAATCAGCTGGTTATCATTAAACAGGCGACCAACTTCATCCATCCCGGCCATAAGCGGACCATTGATAATATCCAGTGGCGCCTGGCTCCTGAGTGCTTCGTCAAGGTCCGCAAACAAACCATCCTTGCTTCCCTCCACCACGTAATTGGCCAGTCTTTTTTCCAGCGTCAGTTCTGCCTTCACCTGTTCTTCGGCTGCCTTTTTATCCCGGTAAAAGTCCGTAAACCGGGCCAAAACTTCATCATAGTTGCTGCGGTTCGTCTCAAACAATAATGATTCCGCCAGCCTCCGCTCTTCCTCCGGAATGGAAGCATAACGCTTCAGTCTTTCCGGATTGACGATGGCATAGTCCAGCCCGGCCCTGGTGCAGGCGTAAAGATAAACAGCATTTAGTACTTCACGTCCGGCAGGCGGCAACCCGAAGGAAACATTGGAAATCCCGAGGATGGTTGCTGTGCCTGGCAAAGCTTCCTTAATCCGGCGAATTCCTTCAATTGTCTCTCCAGCCGATCCGATATATTGCTCATCACCTGTGCCTGCCGGAAAAACAAGCGGATCAAAAATAATATCCTCCTCCGGAATTCCATATTTGTTGACCAGCAAGTCATAGCATCTCAGGGCGATCATCAACTTCCGTTCTGCCGTCACTGCCATTCCCTGCTCATCAATGGTTCCCACAACAACGGCTGCCCCGAATTGCCGTACTAATGGAAGAATTTCGGCGAAACGTTTCTCCCCGTCTTCCAGGTTAATGGAATTGACAATTGCTTTTCCCTGTGAATACTGAAGGGCTCTCTCAATTACACCGGCATCCGTGGAATCAATCATCAACGGAACCTTGATCATCCTGGTGGCATATTGCAGAAATGCCTCCATATCCGCCAACTCATCACGATCCGGGTCGGCCAGGCACACATCTACAATCTGTGCTCCGCCCTTTACCTGCTTGCGGGCGATTTCAGCAGCCTCTTCATATTTTCCTTCCCGAATCAGTCTTTTGAACTTGCGGGAACCTATCACATTTGTCCGTTCGCCCACCAACAGCGGACGATTATCCTGCTCCAGGAATACCGGTTCAATTCCGGATACCCCCGGCAAGTGTCCTTTTGCCGGGCAGCGCGGTTTTTTTCCGGCCAGTGCCCGGGAAACAGCCTGAATGTGTTCCGGAGTCGTTCCGCAACACCCCCCTGCCAGATTCAACCATCCCTGTTCGGCAAAATCTGCAATTTTTCGGGCAAATGCCTCCGGAGGTTCCAGGTAGTTGCCATTTTCATCAGGCAAGCCCGCATTTGGATAGCAACTGACATAACAACGGGCAAGTCCGGACAACGTACGCAAATGGTCGGTCATGAACTCCGGCCCGGTTGCACAGTTAAGACCGACAGCAATGGGATGCAAATGTTCAATCGACAGGTAGAACGCTTCAATATTTTGCCCTCCCAACATAGTGCCCGTTGGTTCAATGGTTCCGGAAACAATGAGCGGCAAACGCACGCCTGTCTCCTGAAAGGCCTTCGAGATTCCAATGCCGCCGGCTTTCACATTCAAGGTGTCCTGGGACGTTTCCAGCAGCAAAAGGTCAACGCCTCCTTCAATCAATGCCTTCGCCTGCCGGTAATATCCTTCAGCCAATGCCTCAAATGTTGTCCCGCCTGTCACCGATAACATTTTGGTAGTCGGGCCCATTGCGCCTGCCACATAACGGGGATATGCCTCTGTCGACCACTGATCCCGTATTTTTACCGCCAGGCGGGCTGCGGCCAGATTAATTTCCTCTGTCTTGTCCTCCAGATGATACTCGGACAAAACCAGCGGCGTCGCACCAAACGTATTGGTTTCAACCACATCCGCTCCAGCCCTGTAATAAGTGTCGTGAATCTGTTCAATTAGATCCGGCCGCGTCAGGTTTAATATTTCATTGCATCCTTCAAACTTTTCTCCTCCAAAATCTTTTGCTGTCAATCCGGCCTGTTGCAACATGGTGCCCATCGCACCGTCCAATATAATGATCTTTTCACGAAATCGCTCTTCAATCGGCCTTTTTCCCACAATAAATCCCATCCCTGTATCAAAATTCAAAACAGTGCGCAATCAGAAATCAATAAAAAGCACCTTTCATCTTTGAAAGATGAAAGGTGCTTTGTCTATCTAAACTCTCATCTTTCAGGGAGAAAACTCCTCTGCTGGAATTGGCACCACATTGGACAAACAAATTCTCCAACAGGTTGCCGGGCTTCATCGGGCCAGTCCCTCCGCCTCTCTGGATAAGAGAACAATTTAAATTCGTTTGATATATTCTAATAATATATAAATCATTCAGGCACTTGTCAATCAAACTGTTACGAAGTCTGTTTCTGCTCCAGCTCCTTTTGCGCCTTGTACATTTGCTCCGTTGCTTCCTTGAATCCCTCTGTATCCCCCAATGCCTCATAACAACCTGCCAACTCATAATAACTGTCGTATACTCTGAATTTCATTTTATTTTTGGAGGCGATTTGCGCTGCCCCTTTCAAATATTCAATCGCATCGGCAAACCGTTTCATTTGCTTCAACAGTTTCCCCATGATAAAGAGTGCCTGATTGAGCAACTCCGGATCATACAACTTCTCAGCAAATTCAAGCGCCTGTTTCAGCATATTGTACGCATCGTGATTTTTTCCCTGTTTGTAATAAACTTTTCCCAGAGAAATGTAAGCACGCGTTACTTCTGTCTGGTTCTCCACATGATCAGCCAACTCCCATACAAACCGGAAGCAGGTTGCCGCATCATCCAGTTGGCCAATTTCCATATATGCTTGTCCCAATCCATTCCATAACTGAATAATTTCCTCGGTATTCCTGCTTCCGATCGCCGTCTGGATCCCCTCGCGGGCATAACGGATAGAATCATGGTAAAGCTCCATTCTTCGCAGGAGTCGCGCACGGTATACATACATCTTAATCACGATGTCTTTACTCTGGATTTGCGGTATTTTTGTCCATAACTCTTCCAGATAACGGTAAGCCTCATCGATGCGGTCCAGCCCTTCCAGACAGATCACCCGGGCAACAAGCAACAAGTAATAGACCCGGTTGTCACGTTCTTTGCCTTTCTCCTGATCAAACGTTTCCAGGCCGCGCTCCACATACCTGAGTGCCTGTTCATAATCCTTGTTCCGGTAACGGCTAAGGGCCAGTTCGCCATAGCTGGCAGCCTCCAGATTGTTCATCGGGGAATAGGGATCCTGATAAGCAAGCCGGATTGCTTCCCCCAGCTCCCGTTCCGCTTTCCGCCAATCCTCCGTGGAAATAAACACCTTCCCCTTCAAATAGTGAATTGTTGCCTGATGTCTGGAATAAGACTCTTCCGATATATTTGAAAGTAATGAGAGAGCCCGTTGAGGCATCCCCATCTGAATCATGGTTTCAATGGCTGCAAACTTCACCTGCATGCTTTCCAGCGTTTCTGTATCTTTTTCAATCATTTCCGGAATTTCATTCAGATCAAGTTCCAGCTTGCTCATCAAGTACAGAACCTTATCCTTGTTGACATGTGATACACCGCGCTCGATATTGCTGATTGTCGCAGTGGAAATATGTTCATCTGCCAAATCTTCCAATCTTAACCCTTTTTCTTTTCGAACTTTACGAATAAATTTGCCAATTTCACTCATCTCCAATATGTTCATAACCGATCTGTCCTTTCAGGATAATTGTTATTTCTATATTACTTCATCTATTTTATTTTATAAAGAAAGGATTAAATAAAAATTAACATTTTATGGATTGTAATTTATACCAATTAACTATTTCTTTTAAATTCGGTATAAAAAATTCCGTTTAACGGAAAAAATGATTTCCTTGTCGGGGAAAACCCTGGATAATACAACACTCTCGGCAATCCTTTCATAATAATTTTTAATACCGAATATGAACATTTAACTTTCGTTTGGTATATACCTGTTAAATATTATATGACAGAAAAAATGTTTTATTTTAATAAAATATATGGTAAATATTGGTTTTGTTTTCTAAATCTATTTTTTCTTTTTGCATTTTTCCTATCGTTTTTTGATCGTTTTTGAATGAAATTAAAGGAAATTGATAGAAAATGATTGATTCTCATTTTATTTTTGTTAAAATTAATGAGAAACAAAAAAGAGGTGATGATTACGCTTACCCCGCAAAGACATCAATTAATCCTGAAACTGTTAAAGAAACAGGGCGTTGTCAAGGTACAAGATCTCGTCCAGTACACCGGTGCTTCTGAGTCCACAATTCGCCGCGATCTGGATCAATTGGAAAAGCAGAACCTTTTAAAGCGTGTTCATGGAGGTGCCGCCCTGCTGCAAGCCAAAGGCCTGGAACAGCCGATTCAGGAAAAGGCTGCCAGGTTTACCCAAGCCAAAAAAGAGATTGCCCTTTTAGCCGCTTCCTTTGTCGAACCGGGGGCTTGTATCTATCTGGACGCCGGCAGCACAACACTGGAAATGATCCCGGCTCTGGCCGGCAAGCAAGTAATCGTCGTAACCAATGGACTGACCCATTTGGAACTGCTCGTTACGTATGAAATTGAATCCTATGTGCTGGGAGGAAAAATGAAACCTTCCACCAGAGCACTGATCGGGGCGAATGCTTTGGAAGGGATCCGCCATTACCGTTTTGACCAGTGCTTTTTGGGGGCCAATGGAGTCCATCCGGAATTGGGCTATACAACACCGGACCCGGAAGAAGCAATTCTTAAGCGCACTGCTCTTCAGCTGTCCAGTCAGTCTTTCGTACTGGCCGATCCCAGCAAACTGTCTGAGGTATTCTTCGCCAAGATTGCCGATCTGCATGTGGCATCATTGATTACCCTGTCCCTGCCTCCGGAGATAAAAGAGGTATATGTCCAAAAAACTTATGTGTTTGAGGTTGATAAAGCATGATATATACAGTAACGTTCAATCCTTCCATCGACTACACCATTGAAGTAGAAAACCTGCAATTAAACGGATTAAACAGAATCAAAAACGAACGAAAATTTCCCGGCGGAAAAGGGATCAATGTATCCCGTGTCTTGCATCGCCTCGGGGCAGATACCACCGTGCTCGGATTTGTTGGCGGCTTTACCGGGCATTTTATCGAAAACTGGTTAAAAATGGAAGGGATCAGCACGCAATTTGTTTATGTTGAAGAAGATACACGGATCAATATCAAGCTGAAGACAGTCGGGGGAGGAGAAACCGAAATCAACGGACAGGGACCCTTTATCTCCCCCGAACAATACCGGCAGTTTGAGGAAAAGCTCCTCCAGGTACAACCAGGGGATACCATTGTGTTGGCGGGCAGTATTCCTTCATCATTATCCCCTTCTTTATATGAAGAGTTGACTTCTTTCCTGAACCGGCGCTGCATCCGGACAGTCGTTGATATCTCGGGACCTGCCCTGGGCAAGGCTGCTGCCAGGCGCCCGTTTCTGGTGAAGCCCAATCACCATGAACTGGGGCAATTATTTGATACCCGACTTGAAACGGTTGAAGAGGTTATTCCTTATGCCCGACGATTACAACAAATGGGGCCGGAACATGTCATTGTATCGATGGCAGGCCAGGGGGCACTCCTGTTTACCCCGGAAGCCGCATACATGTCTGACGTGCCAAAAGGAAAAGTAATCCACTCGGTGGGAGCAGGTGACTCCATGGTAGCCGGCTTTATCGCTCAATATGAGCAGACAGGAGATGTTTTGAAAGCCTTTAAAACGGCTGTGGCAGCAGGAAGCGCAACCGCCTTTTCCCAAGACCTGTGCCGCAAAGAGCTGGTTGAACAGCTGCAAAAATCAATCAGGATATATTCCCTTGAAGGAGGTACCGTCCTGTGAAAATTACGGATTTGTTGAGAAAAGAGACGTTGATCCTCGAACTTGAAGCTCAAACCAAAGCGGAGGCTATCGATGAACTGGCAGAAAAACTGGACAAGTCGGGATGCCTTCAGGATCTGGAAATGTTCAGACAGGCGATCCGGGCACGAGAAGCCCAGGGCAGCACCGGCATTGGCGACGGAATTGCTATCCCCCATGCCAAAACTGAAGCTGTTAAAGAACCAGCCATTTGTTTTGGACGCAGTACTTCCGGGATTGCATACGACTCCCTGGATGGACGGCCAGCCCATCTGTTTTTTATGATCGCAGCCCCGGATGGTGCTGAGGAAAGTCATTTGGAAACATTATCCCGCCTGTCAGTCCTGCTTATGAATCAGGACTTCCGCAACAAATTGCTTCAGGCAACTTCCGAAGAGGAAATACTGGCGGCGATTCGCACTCAGGAAGCAAAAGAAAATCAGGCAGAAGAACAGGAGAAAACCGGTCAGGATAAAACTCTGATCCTGGCGGTAACTGCCTGTCCCACAGGAATTGCCCATACCTATATGGCAGCCGATGCACTGAAAGCAAAAGCGGAAGAATTGGGTGTTGCAATCAAGGTAGAAACCAATGGTTCTACAGGAATAAAAAACAGGTTGACTGAAGAGGAAATCAGCCGGGCATGTGCCATCATCGTCGCCGCAGACAAACAGGTAGAAATGGAACGTTTTACTGGAAAAAAAGTTATTCAGGTGCCGGTTGCCGATGGAATCCACAAAGCAGAAGAACTGATCCGGAAAGCCTTGAAGCAGGATGCACCTGTTTATGTAAGCGGTAATAAAAATCGGGAAGCGGAAGAAGCCAAGCCACGCTCTTCACTTGGAATTTACAAGCATTTAATGAACGGCGTCAGCAATATGCTTCCCTTTGTTGTGGGCGGCGGCATATTTATCGCTCTGGCCTTTGCTTTCGGAGGAATTGAGGCCAAGGGACCCCTGGCGGAAATATTTATGAAGATTGGCGGCAGCGAAGGGGCCTTCCATTTCCTGATTCCGATTCTGGCAGGTTTTATTGCCAGCAGTATCGCAGACCGGCCCGGCTTTGCTCCGGGAGTTGTGGGCGGATATCTTTCAGCCAATGCTGGTGCCGGATTTTTGGGCGGATTGATTGCCGGTTTTCTGGCGGGCTATGTCGTACTTTTGCTTAAAAAATTGTTTTCCGCCTTGCCGGAGGCCCTGGAAGGAATCAAGCCGGTATTGCTCTATCCTGTTTTCGGAATTTTAATCACCGGAATTTTAATGGTCATGGTCATCAATACACCGGCTGTCGCCCTGAACGAATGGCTGACGCAATGGCTCAACAGCATGAGCGGAACAAATGCCGTAATTCTCGGGCTGATCCTGGGCGGAATGATGGCTGTTGATATGGGCGGCCCTATCAACAAGGCAGCCTTTACCTTTGGCATTGCCGCTATTGAAGCAGGCAACCTGGCTCCCCATGCAGCCGTTATGGCCGGCGGGATGGTTCCCCCGCTGGGCATTGCCCTGGCCACAACTTTTTTCAAGACCAAATTTAGTGATGCTGAACGGAAGTCCGGCTTGACCAACTACGTCATGGGCGCTTCCTTTATTACAGAAGGAGCCATTCCGTTTGCAGCGGCTGATCCGCTTCGCGTACTCTCTTCCTGCATTATCGGTTCGGCTGTCGCCGGTGCCGTAACCATGATGTTTGGCATTACTTTGCCGGCTCCGCACGGTGGTATTTTCGTTATTCCTCTGGTAAACAAACCTTTATTGTATATCCTGGCCATATTGATCGGGTCCGTGATCAGCGCAGTTTGCCTCGGGATCTGGAGAAAGAAAATCAATCATTAAAACAAAGCCTTGTTCCTGTCATTTTTTTCTGTAAACATATAAGCCTGAACAGTCACGAAATGTCTCCTGAATTGATCAGGAGCTTTTTTATTGTTTTTCAAATATCTATCTTCCCAACACTTTTATCTGTATCACCAATAATTGAGAGGAGAAAGGAAATAAAACAGATAAAAAGCCAGCTTCATTATTTCGATGAAGGGGCTTTTTATCTGTTTAACCAATTGTTTCATATTAACACCTGAAATCAATTTCAGGCAATTTCTGCTTCCGAGCGTCTCACCAATTCAGGTTGCGGAATCTTCCAGAGTTCAACCCATTTTCTGATGGCAGCAATCGTAATCACGACCCCGAGGATCAGCATGATGATGGAAATGATTCCGTTAACCATGCTAAATCCGGCACTTTCCGGATTCAGGTAAACATTGGAAATCATCCAGTATCCGCCAGCCATTACCGTTACAAAAAGGTATGCAAGCGGGATCAGGCAGGTAAGAATGTATCTTCGTTTGTTTGCAATCTTGAGAATCACCGTTACGCCAACAATCAATCCGACTGCCGCCATCAGCTGGTTGGACACTCCGAAAAGAACCCAGATCGAACCGATATCCCCCGAGAACAGAAGGTATCCCCAGCTTAACGAGGCAATCGCACTGGCAATAATATTTGCCGGAACAGAATCGGTCTTCTTCATCGGTTTGATAAAGTCACCAAGGAAATCCTGGATCAAATACCGGGCCACCCGCGTTCCGGCATCAATGGCCGTTAAAATAAAGACAGCCTCAAACAGAATGATGAACTGGTAAAAATAGGCCGCTATTTTATGGAAGAAAGGAAATTCGGTAAAAATATATGTCATCCCTGCAGCCAGGGTAACAGCTCCACCTGTTCTTCCGTTCAGATCCTGCTGAACCTGTTGCTCCAGATCCGTCAGATAAACGGTTTCCATGCCAAGACCGGCAAAGGCTTCCGGAGTTGAATTGATGGCAAAATAATCTCCGGGCTGCATGGAAACAGCTGCGATCAAAGCCATAACGCCAACCACAGTTTCAACCAGCATCGAACCAAACGCAACCGGTTTCATATCTCTCCAGTAATTCAGCATTTTAGGCGTTGTTCCGGAACTGATAAATGCGTGAAAGCCTGAAATTGCACCACAGGCAATCGTAATTGAGATAAACGGCCATACCGGACCGGCGACAATGGGTCCGCCACCATTAATAAATTGGGTAAACCCGGGAAACTGGACAGTTGGATTGACAAAGAAAACCCCTACAATCAATCCGCCAAATACGCCGATTTTCATAAACGTGCTTAAATAATCGCGCGGCGCCAGAAGCAGCCAGACAGGCAAGGCTGCAGCAAAAAATGCGTAAACCGGCAAAATAATCGCCAGCGTATCCTTTTCAAAGGTTAACAGATCGCCCAGCCATGTCCCCTGCAAATAAGGACCAACTGCCACACAAGCTATAATCAGCAAAAAACCGACGGTAGTGGCAAGCTTCAGATTGCCTGTTTTTTTATAATACAAGCCGACACCCATGGCAATCGGAATGGTCATACCGACTGCAAATGTACCCCATGGATTTCTTTCCAGCGCTCCCAAAACTACCATCGATAAACCAGCCATTGTAATAATAATGATAAATAACATAATTAATCCAGTGAGAAAGCCGGCTACCGGTCCCAGTTCATCCTTGGCCACTTCCGACAGGGATTTGCCATCTCTGCGCATGGAAGCAAACAGAACAACCAGATCATGAACCGCTCCGCCGATAACAGCGCCGACCAGAAGCCAAATCAGGCCTGGCAGATAACCAAACTGTGCTGCCAGAATCGGTCCTACCAATGGGCCGGCGGCAGCGATGGCGGCAAAATGGTGCCCAAAGGCTACCCATTTGTTTGTCGGCACATAGTTTTGCCCGTCTTCCAATTTATGAGCCGGTGTTTTTTTCGACTCATCGACTTTCAAAACCTTGGTCATCATGAAAGTACCATACAATCGATAGGCAATCGCCAGGATCGAGAGTGTACCGATCATAATTGAAACTGCGTTCACTTTTTCATCCTCCTTCTTGATTGATTTGTCCCTGTCCAAATGTTAGCACCCAAAAATGAATTGTTTTTGTATTTCAGGATGAAATACATGAATCAGAGGATAAAAAGCAAAAAACGCGGATTGAAATGCATTCCTTTAAAAACCGATAATTCTTTTCAATTCCTTCATATAAGTCCGGCTGACGGGAACCCGGGATCGGTCCTTCATGATTAAATTGAAAGTGGAGTTAAACCATGGCTGGATCTCTTCAATCTGGTCAAGATTCACAATATAGCTGCGGTGAACACGAAGAAAATGGGGGCGATTGAACTTTTTCTCTGCTTCCATAAGGGTCTCGTTCATTTTGTATTCCCGTTTTAATGTCTTGACAATACACTTCCCTTCAAATGACTCAATATACAGAATTTCGTCCAATGCCAGCAGGACAATTTTGTCATCTGCTGAAACAGCGACTTTCCCGGGACGCTCACTTTTCATATAGAATGGAACCGGAGTATCCCCTTTCCCGATTTTTTGCAAATTTTCCAGTTTTTCCAATGTGTGTAAAATCCGTTTTTCATCAAAGGGCTTCAGGATATAATCAATGGCATTGGTATCAAATGCCTGCAAGGCATACTCATCATATGCTGTAGCCACAACAATGGCCGGAGTGGGATCCAGTTTTTCCAACTGTTTGGCCAGATCCAGTCCATTCTCTTCATCCAGTTCAATATCCAGAAAGACAATATCCGGTTTCAGCTTCGCAATCTCCCTCAAGGCGCCTTCCGCAAAATCGCTTTCTCCCAGGATTTCCACCTGTCTGCTTCGACTGAGCAGGTATTTCAATTCTTCTCTGGCCAAAGGTTCATCATCCACTATATACGCTTTCAGCATCATGTTCAAAAACCCCCTTGCTATCGAGAGGTATGGAGATCGCTACACATGTTCCAACATTTTCTTCACTCTGGATATCCAAACTGGCCTCACAACCATATATGCCTTTTAAACGCTCATGGATATTGTAAAGTGATGTTCCATTTCCCTTTGCCGAAAAAACTGCCTGTTTGCCCAGTTCTTTTATCTTTTCGGCAGAAATCCCTTTTCCGTTATCCTCAATCTGGATATGCAATTGATTGTTTTTTGAGAAAATATGAATGGTTATTTTCCCTTTGCGTTTGCTTCCGGAAAAACCGTAATTTATCGCATTTTCTACAATCGGTTGCAAAAGGAATGGAGGAATAGGAACATTTTTCAAATGGGGTTCCACCTTGAAAGTTATGTCATATCTGTCCGGAAATCGGGTTTGTACCAGCGACAGATAGGATTTGACATTTTCCAGTTCTTTTTCCATGGAAATCAGTTTCTGTCTGGCTCCCTGAAGATTTCCCCGGAAGAAAGAACCAAGCTCCAGGAGCATTTTTCGGGCTTGATCCGGTGCAGTCCGGCATAATACAGATATGGTATTTAGGCAGTTAAACAGAAAATGCGGGTGAATCTGTGCCTGCAATGCCTTGATTTTTGCATCCTTTAAAAGCTTTGTCTGCCGCTGCGCTTCAGCCAGTTCCAACTGGGTGGAAAACAGATTGGCCAGCCCTTCCGCCAATTCATATTCCACCTGATCCAGCTTGTCCGCCTGAGTATAGTACATTTTCAGCGTACCCACTGTTTGGGCGTGAACTTTTAGCGGGAGAACAATTGCCGCTTTCAGGGGGCAGCGACTGTTCATGCAAAAGATTTCTTCTTTCGAGGTAGCAACGGAAATCTCTCCGGCTTGCAGCACCTTTTTTGTCAATCCGGTAACCGGTTTTTCCATCGGGACATGATGGTCTGAACCGGCGCCTTCATGGGCCAGTACTTTACAGTTGTTCGTAACAGCGACTGCATCGGCATTTGTCAATTTGAGCATGATTTCCGAAACAGCCTTGCAGGAGCGGGCGTTTAAGCCTTGCCGAAAATAGGGCAAGGTTTGATCTGCAATTTTGAAAGCCAGATTCGTCTGGGTTGCACGCATTCGTTCAGTCTCATTCATGATGGATCGGATAATCAACATAAACAGCAGGGTGCCAAACCCGTTTACAAAAATCATCGGTAGGCCGATAATTTGCACCAGTTGCCATGCCTGTTCAAATGGCTTGGCCATGGCCAGAATGAGCAGCATTTGGATCGTTTCCAATGTAATTCCGGTCAAAACCGCAAATAATGGGGAAATCCTTTTCTGCTTCGTGATCCGGTTTCGGCCCAGAAACCCGGACACAATTCCAGCCAGAACTGTAGAAAACGCACATGAAAGCGCTGTAAATCCTCCCAGCAAAAGACGGTGGGATCCGGCAATCAGCCCGGCCCCAACCCCGGCCAGAGGCCCGCCAATCAATCCGCCGATGACCACTCCCATCACCCTTGTATTGGCCAGGGCAGACTCCGGATTCAGTTCGGAATTCCACTCGTGCGGGTTAATGGTATTATGGTAGATTTCAATTCCGGTATAGTTGCTGATAATCCCGAATACGCCGAAAAGAGCAACCAGCATCATTTTTTCATTCAAATTAAGATCATTTCGCACCATTTGCCGGAACGATTTCATCTGTGAAAGCAAAAAAGCGAGAATAAAGATAATTCCTACCTTTTCAAGCATAAAGAGAAACAAAGTAAACATTTTACCCATCCTTTTGCCAAACGGCTCAAACACTGGACTGGTCTATCATCAAGCGTTGTTATGAATAATTAATAAATCCCTGTTTTATAAGAATATAGTAACTTGGCAAAAAAAATGAAGCAAGGGG
>JBAVDL010000069.1:0-3612 GCA_049587175.1 Thermoactinomyces sp. | reverse complement strand
TCATAAAGTCTGTCCACAGGGTATATGCCATCGGAGCAGCACCCATGGGCAGACCCGGATGGCCCGAATTGGCTTTTTCAATGGCATCAATGGATAAGGTACGAATGGTATTGATTGATAGTTGTTCGACAGTCGCCACCATAAGATAACTCCTTTGCTATTGGTATTCCTTCTACATTTTATAATGAACGCCTTTCAATAACTAGTAGTTAAGCGTATGTTATTTTGAATAAATAATACAAATAATTGTATTTGCTGTGTAAATCACAATACTGTACATTAAAAATCCAATAATTACATATGAAACCGATTTCAATTTTAAAGAAGATGATGTTAAAATAAAATTGAAATCAGAAGGGGAGGTGATATGTTGGGTTTGAACAAACGGTGCAAGGTGATTCTGGATGAACTACTGAGTAATCCCAGCATTACCAGTATGGATTTGGAAAAGAAACACCATTTGACCAAAAGACAAATTGGTTACAGTTTGGACAAAATCAATGAATGGCTGATGGCCAACAACCTTCCTGTCATAGAAAGAACCAGACGCGGCCAGTTTGTAATTGATCAGGCTGTTTTCAGCAAATTTAACCTGCTGGATGATGCAGATTCATTTCCTGCAAATACAAACATTCTTACAGAAGAACAGCGTGTTTATCTGATCATTATGATCCTGCTAAGTTCTGAAGAAGAATTGTCTTTAAATCATTTTACCTATTATCTGGATGTCAGCAAGAATACAGTCCTCAATGATTTAAAGCAGGTTCAGAGTTATTTGGATGAATATGGATTGACTATCCGCTACTCACGAAAAAAAGGTTATGTAATAGAGGGAAAAGAGTTTCAGATTCGTAAATTGCTGATTCATGTGACCGGACAGGTGTTGCAATTCAGTCATGGGGAAAATCAATTGAAAAGAATAACCGGTATTCAGGATGAGGAGATCCAGAAGTTTAAAAAAAGGATTGAAAGAGTAGAAAATATTCTGAATTCCAGGTTTACTGATGAAAAATTGAGAGTTATGCCATATATCTTTATTTTGATATTGAAAAGAATCAGAAAAGGCAATATTATTGACTCCTTTCCCATTGAATATGACGAATTGTCCAATACTACAGAATATCAGGCAACAGAGGAAATATTGCACGGCTACAAGGATATACCGGAAACCGAACGCCTGTTTGTTACGTTGCATCTGCTGACAACAAATGTCTTTTCCACCTTTTTTGCCGATGAAACCATTCCCGATCTGATTCCGGCCATTGACAAGATGTTGAGGCAGTTTGAAAAAAATGCGTGTATCTATCTGGAGAATCGGGATGAACTGCTGGATAAATTGTTGCAACATATCAAACCGGCATATTACCGAATCAAATACCACCTTACCGATAATATTCATTTTAAAGGTTCTTTCAGCAAGGAATTCCAGGAATTGCACCATCTTGTGAGACGTTCAACGGGACCGTTGCAAGAATTGATCGGCAGTGATATTCCGGAGAATGAAACGGTGTATATTGCTATGCTGATCGGGGGATGGATGAACAGTCAGGGGAAAAGCATTGACAAGAAAGTAAAGGCGGTTGTTGTTTGCCCCCAGGGAATCTCCGTTTCCAAGCTGTTATTTAAAGAGTTGAAAGAATTGTTTCCCGAGTTTGTATTTCTGGATTACCTGTCGGTGCGGGAATTTATGAATTATCACCTTGACTATGATCTCGTTTTTTCTCCGACTTATCTGGAAACAGACAAGAAGCTGTTTGTCACCAAGGTATTTCTCGGGAAAGAGGAAAAATACCGATTAAGAAAACAGGTAATGCTGGAAGTCCACGGATATATTCCAAAGCACATCAACATTGATCATATCATGGACATTGTGTCAAATTACGCTGTTATTCAAGAGGAAAAAGCTTTAAGAAATGAATTGGAAAAATATATCAATAGAGATGAAAATTCCGCGGTCGTAAACCAGACAATTCATGATTCGGATCTCCAGCTAAACCAACTAATCGTACCTGAAAACATCACATTGGCCGATCGTGTTGATTCCTGGGACAGTGCTATCCGGCTGAGTGCAGAGCCACTGATCAGAAGCGGGAAAATTGAGCCGGACTATGTTGACGCCATGATTCGTTACAGCAAGCAGGATTCGTATATTGTGATTGGTCCGAATATGGCTATCCCGCATGCTGCTCCGGAAGATGGAGTAAATGAGGTGGGAATGAGTTTGCTGCGTGTAAAAGAAGGAGTTTACTATGCGAACAAATATAAAATACATCTTGTTATAGTGATTGCAGCAAAAGACAAACACCAGCATATACACGCCTTGATGCAACTCATGAAACTGGCCGCTTCTGATGAGGATCGCAATCAACTGATTCATGCCGACTCGGCAGAAAAAATCAGCGAGATCATAAATCTTTATTCGGTCGATTGATAAGCCGGCGATAGAAACAAAACATTGGGGTGCAAATGATGAGTAAACTATTTTTTGATGAATCCGTTATTTTTGTGAACCTGGAAAGTAATACGGCAGAAGAAGTATTGAGAACCATGTCTGCAAATCTTGTCGAAAAAGGACTGGTCAAAAAAAGTTTTATTCCTGCCGTTTTGAAAAGAGAAAAAGAATTTGCGACAGGGCTTCCCACAGGCAGCGTTCCGGTGGCAATTCCCCATACAGACGTGGAACATGTAATACAAAAGTCAATCAGTGTTGCCGTTTTAAAGAATCCGGTCGATTTTGTTGTCATGGGGGAAGATAGCAAAACAACAGCGGTAAGGCTGGTGTTTATGCTGGCCATGGATGAAGCTCATTCCCAGCTTGCTTTTCTGCAAAAATTGATGCAGATTTTCCAGGAGGAAGAAGTATTGAAAAAGATGGTTCAGGCAAAAGACAAAACCTTTATCAGAAAGCTGTTGGAAGAAAAATTGAACCTTGTTGCATGTAAAGGAGGTGAGAAATAGTGGCGAAAAAAGTTGTACTGGTTGCTTGCGGTGCGGGAATTGCAACTTCCACCGTTGTCAACAGCGCGATTGAGGAATTGGCCAGAGACCACAATCTTGACGTGGATCTGATTCAAATCAAAATTGCGGAAGTCGGTGTGTATGAAGACAGAGCAGATCTTTTGGTGACAACAGCAATGACAAAAAAAGAATATTCGTTCCCGGTTATTAATGCACGCTCATTCCTGACTGGAATTGGAGTGGAAGAAACCAAACAGCAGATTTTGGAAGAATTGAAAAAATAATCAGCCTTGAGAGATAGTAAGCCGGGTTTCGTGCCAACTGCAGAAAACCCGGGATTACTATCCGAAAATGGGGGGAAAACGTAATGCAAAATTTTGTAGGGTTTATTCAGGGATTTCTGAATTTGGGGGCAACGGTAATCCTTCCGGTTGCAATCTTTATCCTGGGACTTCTTTTTGGTCAAAAACCGGGTAAAGCATTTCGTTCCGGGCTGACAATCGGGGTGGCTTTTGTCGGAATCTTTCTGGTCGTCGATTTGCTGACAAAAAATCTGGGACCTGCCGCACAGGCAATGGTTGACCGGCTGGGAGTCAGTCTGAATGTGATTGATATTGGTTGGCCGGCCACTTCCTCCATTGCATGGGCTTCCAT
>JBAVDL010000068.1:0-15076 GCA_049587175.1 Thermoactinomyces sp. | reverse complement strand
AACCTAATTTAATTATAACTTTTCTATGTGAAGGATAACACCTGCCCAATTTGTGACATAAAAAAATCCATTTTGTGACAGAAAAAAGGTCCGGCAATCCGGACTTATTCATGAGAGGAGGGAACATATTCATCAATAGGGGCTGTAAATAACAGGCGTTTTTGCCTGTTGGTTCCATGTTATGCACAAAAAAGGCGTACGTTAGTTATCCTCCTCAAAATGTGCATATACCCGGCATGAAAACAAAAATGTGTGGGAAAATACGGATGAAAGGATGGGATGAGCATGTCAAAATGGATCTATTGGGCCAAATTGTACGACAGCCGTTTTCAGGCCAACTGTCTTGCTGCCCGCATGCAGGAAGACTGGTGGCTGTATGGCTATGACAGTCCGGAAGAGGTGGAAATCTTCCGTTCCAAAAAAGGCAGATATGGTGTACGGTACATCTGGCGAAAAAAATCTTGAAAATAACTCTTGCATCAACAGGATATTTATTGTATGATATTAACTGTCGCTGATGAATTAACCAATCAAATTGACGCGGGGTGGAGCAGTCAGGTAGCTCGTCGGGCTCATAACCCGAAGGTCGCAGGTTCAAATCCTGCCCCCGCAACCAAATACGGAGCTGTGGTGTAGAGGCCTAACATGCCTGCCTGTCACGCAGGAGATCGCGGGTTCGAATCCCGTCAGCTCCGCCATTTCCAATGGGCCTATAGCTCAGTTGGTAGAGCAGTCGGCTCATAACCGATCGGTCACAGGTTCGAGTCCTGTTGGGCCCACCATCCAATCCAATTTTGGGCAGTTAGCTCAGGGGGAGAGCGCTTCCTTGACACGGAAGAGGTCGTTGGTTCGATTCCAATACTGCCCACCAGATTTGTAAAAGCCGCTTCCTTTGTCAGAAAGCGGCTTTTTGCTTTTTTATTTTTTATCAAGTTGTTTGTTTTATTTTCCTCCAGGCCTGGTTAAATTGATACAACTCTCTGGCCAGTGTTTCAATCTCTGTCCGCCTCAGGATTTTTCTTTCCACCGCTCAGGGATGGCCTCATATCCATAATATACACCTGCCAATCCACCCGCGATTGCGGCGATGGTATCGGAATAGCCTCCGTTATTGGACGCCCGGATGATGATATCCTCAAATGAGTTTTCTTCCATAATCACTTTCTGCACCCAGCGGAAGGTATGTTTGATATAGGCATTGGCTGGCACTGTTTCAAACGTTGCCGGGGCGAGGTGTTCGTATTCGCTGCCCCGGGACAGCGGACAGGAAGGCTTCTTTCAATTCGGCACCATCCAGGATATCAAGAATGATCCGGGTATAGATTTTGCATGTTTCTCCAGCCAGTTCGCCGCAATGAGTCAGTTTGGATTGGCGATATGCAATTTCCATAGCGGTTTCCCCTGATCCCGCATAGGCAAGCGGTACCGGAACACAACGCATGACTGATCCATTGCCGTCGGACAGGCTGCCAAGTTGTTCATCTGTCAGCCTGGCATCTGAAAACCAGTCTCTCGTCTTGTAATAATGACGAATCGTTCTGGAAACGGTTTTCCCAACATCGTTTACATAATCGGATTGAATCCAGACCAGAAACTCATCACCAATTGCATCGTAAGGCATGGTCCATTTGCCCATGGCACCGCTTTTCAAAATGCCTTTCGTAACTGCGATCGTCATGTAAGTATCATCGGTTACTTCGCCGGGATCAAGCCCCAACTTGCCTCCTCCGATAATATCCCGAAGCACTCCGTACTTTCCGAAAATCTCATCATACCACACAATTCTGTCGTTCCGCCCAGTGCATCTCCTGCGGCAACTCCCATCATCCCGCCCAGGTAGCGGTTCAGTATATCGGGCATCATGTCAACTCCTTTTTGAATACGTGGCTTCTTTTGATGGTTTCTTCTTCAGATTAATAAATCCTCGGAAAAATAAGTTATAACTCTTGAAAATAGAACATTTATCATGGTTCATCAAAATATAAAATATGATTTCATTTTTTCGATTTAATTTATTGAAATAATATTTCCAAAAGGATTATACTGTAATTGAAAGCGGTTGCACATTGATAAAACAGGAAACCTATCATTGCAGAAAGGATCCAACTTTGATATTCAGACCGCTGGCTGTCAGGGAACCCCAAGATACAAGGAGGGAAGTTGTTGTGAAGAACAGCAAAAAAATTACAGTGTTTTTTTTGGCCTTATTGCTTGTGTTGAGCATTGGATTTTCGGGAATCGTTTTTTCAGCTGATGAGCATAAGGGAACTGCAGCGGCGGCCATGAATTCGGACAAAATCAGTTATGTAAAGGTAAATGCAAATAAAAAAACCGGCAAAATAGACCGGAAGATTTATGGCGTTCATGTGCCCGCCTGGAATGAAACCATCTATGAGCGAGGCGTGATCAAACCGGAGTTCAAAAGGAATATCAGCAATTTGAATCCGGGATTTCTGGTATATCCCGGCGGCAATTATGGTTACCACTTTGTCTGGAATGATCTGAATCTGCCGACTGAAATGAATACGGATCAATTTCTCCAATTGACCAAAGACCTGAATGCGTCTGCGAAAATCAGCCTTAATCCTGATGAATCCCCTCAACTGGCCGCAGATTGGGTGGATTATATTAACAACCAGAAAAAAGCAGGCGTAAAGTATTGGGAAATCGCCGATGAACCCTATTTAACCATGAAAAAGGAAGAATTCATCCAAAAAATGAAAGAATTCGTTCCGGTTCTAAAAAAAGTGGATCCCGACATCAAGATTATTGCCAATGTTTCTGCTTCCGATCCGGACTTTACCAAAACCGTTATTAAAGAAACAGGCCACCTGATTGATGTTTATTCCATCCACTCCTTGCCGCTTCCGCCATCAAAAAAATTTAACAGCAATTCTCCCTATACCGAAGACAATAAACAGGCCTTTTACGAGGATCTGTTGCACAAGACACCGACTGCAATCCGAAAAGAAATCAGGCAGGTAAAATCATGGGTAAAGGAATACCGGGGAAATCAGGCGGTTGAGTACCACATCGGCTCCTTCAGTCCGGTATGGGCCTATCCGGAAGACTGGACAGTCAATGCACTGCCTGCCGGATTATGGACAGCGGACGTGTTGGGAATCTTTGCGGAAGAGGGAATTGATGCCGCTGCCTACTGGGCATTGATGAATCCCTATCCGCCGGGACAAGGGGATTACGGGTTGCTCAGTCCCGAAATGAAACCATATGTAAACTATTATGCCTTCGAATTGTTTGGCAGGCATTTCGGGGATACGCTGGTTGCCAACCAGCTTGAAGGAGATTCCGGTCTGTCTGTTTATACAAGTACCGGTGAGGACGGGAAAAACCTGTACATCATTGCCATCAACAAATCCCCGGACCAGGACAGGAAAGTGGAATTTGACCTGTTGAATTTCAAGCCCAGAGGCGATGCAGCCGCCTGGATTCTGGACGGTCCTGCTGTACCGGATCACGTTTATGATTACGGATTGCGAAAGGAATCGTTAAAGGCCGGGAAAAACGGAAAATTTTCCTGGACGATTCCGTCCTATTCAGCAGTTGCCATTAAGATCCCCGGCAAAGAAAGTGACCTTTCCCTTAAGGAAACTCCCAATCTGGCTGTGAACAAAACTGCTTCCGCCTCATCTTCCGCTTTTGATACGGATATGAAATATACGCGTACAAGTGATTTTACCCCGGATCACGCAATTGACGGAGACAAACAAACCCGATGGGCCTCCAGAATTTTTCAGCAGGACAAGGAATATTTGCAGATTGACCTCGGTCAGGTACACAAGTTTAACCAAATGAAAATAGACTGGGAATACTGGGCGGATCAGTACGAGATATGGGTGTCCAATGATCAAAAGACGTGGAAAAAAGTTGCTGACCAGTCCGCTCTGCAAAGGGAGAAAGAGAAACCGCAACCCAGAGACGCTTTTTATTTTGATGCCCCCATCAAAGCCCGCTTTGTGAAAATTTCCATGCATAAAAGGCCTGGTCAAACCGGTGCTGCTGCAGGAACTTCCCAATGGACGCCGGGAGCCTTTTCCATATGGGAATTGGGAATCTATCTGAAATAGACAGACAAATTTTCTCTATGTGACTGGCAGCTCCCCGTCTTTTGGCAATAAGGCGGGGAGGCTCCACTTAAAAAGCCGGGAAAGAATCTTTATAAAGGTTCATCCGATTGTAAAATACAAATTCATATTTGATATAAATATATTGAAATTATATTTCTGGTTCCTTTATACTAGAGGTGAAAACGGTTACAAATTTTGCTTGGTACGTACTGGAAAGCTATAAAGAAGGGAGAACGCAACCATGTCGTTCATGGACGGCCTGACCGATGTTGTTGAAAACAGGATTGCGCCGCCGCTCATTAAAATCTCAAAAAATCGTTATATTGATTCCATTCAGAAATCGTTTATTGCCTTGATGCCTGTTATTATTATCGCTTCTTTCTTTGTCCTGATTGCATCGTTTCCGGTACAGACATGGCAAAAACTGATCGAGCCGATCAGTTCCTATTTCTGGGGAGCCAACAGTGCCACAATGGGACTGCTTTCCATTGGTCTGGCGCTTGGCATCGGTTATTTTTTGTCAAGCTACTATAAACAGGTGGATGACAAAGTGGATCCCTTTTCCGGGGCCATCATCAGTCTGTTCAGTTTTCTGATTCTGTTCCCGGTCGGAATCAGTGAGGAGACCGGTGCCTATTTGCCGGCAGACCATCTGGGAAGTACCGGCATGTTTGCCGCTATTGTTGTCGGAATCATCAGCACGGAAATTTACCGGTTGATGGTCAAAAAGAAGATCACGATCAAAATGCCTGATGGTGTCCCGCCCATGGTGGCCAATGCTTTTTCCTCATTGTTGCCGATTTTTGCCACGATTGTCCTGTGGTGGACAATTCGCTACCCCTTGCAGATTGACCTTGTGGAACTCATCATGAAAGGGTTTGCCCCGATCGTGGCCGGCGGTGCCAGTTTTATCGCCCAATTTGTTGCCATGCTTATCGACCGGCTGCTATGGTTTGTCGGGATTCACGGAACCAATGTGGTGACTTCCGTCATGCAGCCAATCTGGCTGGACATGTTGGGAAGTAATGTTGCTGCTGCCCAGGCCGGCCGGGAAATACCATATATCGCAAGCGAACAGTTTTTAAATTACTTTGTCAGGGTTAGCATGCTGCCGCTGGTTATCCTGATGCTGATGTCAGCGGTGAAAAGATACAAGACCCTGGGCAAACTGGCACTGTTTCCGTCCATTTTCAATATTGCCGAACCGGTGCTGTTTGGGTTCCCGATTATTTTAAACCCGATATTATTTATTCCATGGATATTTGGCTACCTGTTTATTTTTGCGTTCAGTTATGCCGTGATCGCCGCCGGATTTGTTCCTGCACCGTATATCCTGTTGCCGTGGACCATTCCGGGCCCGATCGGAGCATTCCTGGGAACGGGAGGAAGCCTGGCCGCTGCCGGATTGTCCACGTTAAACTATATCCTTATGTTCTTTATCTGGCTTCCCTTCTACAAAATTGTGGAACGGCAGGCCCTGAAAGAGCAAGACACAGCCAAATAAGGCCGGAGGTGGGAGAATGAGTTTATTGCGAGTCCGACCCTATCATTATCTGGATGAAACAGAAGTGATTGCGCTATGGAACCGTTGTCTGGTCAAAGATCCGGTCAGCCCGGACATCTTCCACAAAAAAATATTGCTTGATCCCAATTTTGACCCGAATTTATGCCTGGTTGCCGAAGGTGAAGATCAGTCTGTTCTGGGTTTCTGTCTGGGAATGGTACGCAAATATCCTTATGAGGAAAGGGGACTGGAACCGGACCGGGCATGGATTCCGGTTATGTTTGTGCACCCGGATTTCCGGCGGCAAGGAATTGGAAAACAGTTGGTAACAACCCTGGAAAAACGATTTGTCGAACTCGGGAAAAAGAATATTACCCTTGGAGCATACAGTCCCAATTATTTTTTCCCCGGGCCGGACCGGGATGCCTATGGCGATTCGATTCTGTTTTTCCAGTCCCTGGGGTATGAGGTTCTGGGAGAAGCGGTCGGCATGGATATGGTTTTATATAATTTTAGAATTCCGGAACCGATTCAGCAGTTAAAGAGGGACTTATTGGAACAAGAAGGCATTCGGATCATCCCTTTTTCCCGAATATATACCCTGCCTTTGCTGCTATTTCTGAAGAAAAATTTCCCGGGCGGGTGGGTAAGAAACGCCAGAGAAACCTTGGAAAAAGGCAAAGGCGAAGACAGAATATGGCTGGCTATCGATTCCGGTGACAATATTATCGGGTATTGCCAGCGCGCTATCGATGATCTGGAGGGCCATTTCGGACCGTTTGGCGTTTCCGAAAACATGCGCGGCAAAAAAATCGGCAGTCTCCTGTTTTATGAAATGCTGATGGATATGTACAAAAGAGGAATATATCATGTCTGGCTGGCATGGACAGATCATGATGCACAGAGATTTTATGAGCGAGCCGGCATGAACGTCATAAAACGCCACGCGGTGATGAAAAAGTTCCTGAGATGATACGCAAAAACCGGTTTCCTTAAGGGCGATTTTCCAAAAGTCGCTCCGGGATTTGATCCATTTTTTGATACAGGAGGAAGTTTCATGAAACAACACCATGTCATGACGATTGGAGCTCACGCCCTGGATGCCGAACTGATGGGCGGTCCGGTTGCCATCAAATATGTCAGGGAAGGGCACAAGGCAACATTTGTCCATATCACGAGAGGAGAGCGGGGCCACAGGAGGAAATCACCGGAAGATTACGCCATCCAGTTGAATGAAGAAATACCAAAGGTTGCCGGGGCCATGGGAGCAGCAGCCCACTGGATGGGGTATCCGGCGGGAAATCTGCCTTCCCGGGAACAAATGCAAATGGATCTTTGCCAACTTCTCAGGCAAGAAAAACCGGACATTGTGATTACCCATTGGCGCGGCAGTCTTCATCCCCGGCATGTATTGACCCATGATGTCGTGATGGAAGCGGTGAAAATGGCCGCCAATGCGGATGTGGAAACAGGCCAGGAAACGCATGCTGTTGAGTATGTATACTATGGAGAAAACTGTGAGGATCTGGACGGATTTATTCCGCAGATCTATATTGAAATAGAAGATGTTTTTGCACAATGGTTTGCGGCCATGTCCAATTACGAATTGTTCCGGAGCAATGAAGCCAATGTTCCTTATCAGGATTATTACCGGACGATGGCCGCAATCAGGGCCGTGGAAATTGGCAGTCAGAAACTTTCCAAAGCTTACATGGTCGCCAGACGGGCACAGACCTATTTGCATTTTTGACGGGGGGATACAATGATCGGGATTTCTGTTTATTTGGCAAGGGAAAACCGGCGTTTTAACCGTGAATGGATAAAAAAGGCTCACGAACATGGTTTTACCGCTATCTTTACATCACTGCACATTCCGGAGGAAGATCCGGCTTTCTACAAGGAACTGTTGCTGGAGTTGGGGAGGCAGGCCCAGTATTACCAAATGGATTTGTTCGCCGATATTTCTCCGGAATCGTTCCGCCATCTTCAGATCGGAATCGATCAAGCCGGAAAATTGGCAGAGTGGGGGGTAACCGGGTTAAGAGTTGACTACGGATTTGGCATAGGCGAGATGGCGGCTTTGTCCCGGCAACTTAAACTGCAGTTAAATGCCAGTACGCTGACGGAAGAAGTCATGGAAGCTTTGCACAAAGCAGGGTTATATACGGAAAATACCGAGGCTTCCCATAATTACTACCCTCGCCCGGAGACCGGACTTGCCCGGGAGTATTTCCTGCAGAAAAACCAACTTCTTAAGAGCTGGAACCTGAGAATTTCTGCCTTTGTTCCCGGGGACGGCCAAAAGAGGCAACCGCTTTTTGAAGGACTGCCAACCTTGGAAATGCACCGGTATGTATCCCCGGTTTACGCCTGTCTGGATCTGATGGAAAACGGTCTGGTTGATTCTGTCTATGTAGGAGACCTGTCATTAAGGGATGAAACACTGGCCATGTTTCCCATGGTCAAGGAAAGGATTATTCCCCTCCGATACAGGGGGGTTAGCCTGGCGGAGTTTAAGCATATTCATGAATATCTGAACGGCATTCAGACAAATCGTATCGATCCGGCCAGAGATGTCATCCGCATTGAAGGTTCCCGGACGGCCTTTCATAATCGCCGGCTTCAGCCGAACAACACGATCGGCCGCCCCAAAGGCACTATCACCATTGACAATGAAAAATATGGCCGATATGCCGGTGAAATTCAGATTACCCGGACAGATCTGGAACAGGATGACAAAGTGAATGTGATTGGCCGGGTAATTGATGAAGATATTCCGCTTCTGTCCTTGATTGGCGGAGGCCGGAAATGTTTGCTGCAACAGGTAAATGAATAAAAAGGGGAGAGGCAGCATGAATATTTTGCTGGTTTGCAGTGCAGGTATGTCTACCAGTTTACTGGTTACAAAAATGGAAAAGGCGGCGAGGGAGCACGGGAAGGATCATAAAATTTGGGCTGTTGCCGAGGCGGAAGCCGCACTGAACATTCCAAAAGCCGATGTTTTGCTGATTGGGCCGCAAATGCGGTTTTGGAAAAAAGATGCAGAAAGGATTGCCGCACCATACAATATTCCGGTTGCCGTGATCAATACCATTGATTATGGGATGAACAACGGAGAAGCCGTCCTGGAATTTGCAGAGAAACTGGCTTATTCAAAGAAATGAGGGGTTTTCATGGAAGAAATGGAGTCGATCTGCTTTGGCATCATTACCCATGCGGGAACAGCAAGATCCCTTTTACTTGAGGCAATCCGTGAAGCCAAAGAAGGAAACTGGTCCGAGGCAGAGAAGAAATTAGGCGAGGCGGATGAGTGCTTCACCAGGGCGCATCATACTCATGCCCGCTTGATCCAGACCGAAGCACAAGGGGATGCTGTTCCGTTTTCTTTATTGCTCATTCATGCCGAAGATCAATTGATGAGCGCTGAGACGATCAAGCATTTGGCCAAGGAATTAATTCATTTATATAAACGAATAGAAACCTGAAAAAAAGGGGAATGGCTCAACTTTCGCAGCAATGGCATATTCAGGCGAGGCAATGATGCCAACTCGCTTCCGTTTGCGAAAGTTGAGTTATTATCATCTCTGTAGTTTGGGTAAAATGCCATTATCCAGCAAACAAGAACAGAAAAGAGGTAGATTCATGTCAACAACCGGGGGACTGGAATTGATCAAGGAAATGTTGCCTGCTTTGCCGCCATCTGAAAAAAAGATTGCAATGTACATACTGGAAAATCCGAGGGAAGTGATTTCCCTGACCTCAATGGAATTGGGGAAAAAAAGCCAGACCAGCAGCGCTGCTGTAATCAGGCTGTGCAAATCCCTGAAATTGCAGGGATTTCAGGATCTGAAAATACGGATTGCCGGAGATCTGCAAAATACAAGGGAGACCCGTTTTTGCGAGATCCAGCCCAATGAATCGCCTGTCTCCATCATTGAAAAAACGGTTAACAACAACATACAGACTCTTCGCAAAACCGCCGAATTTATCAATATAAAAGAGCTGGAAAAAGCGATTGAACTTTTGTCCAATGCCCATACGATTCATTTTGTCGGCGTAGGTGCTTCCGGCCTGGCTGCCCGGGATGCGCAGCAGAAGTTTCTCAGAATAAACAAGACCGCTTTCGCCTTTACCGACATGCATCTGGCTGCCACCCAAGTTGCCAATACAGTCAAAGACGATGTCGTTGTTGGCATTTCCTTTTCAGGAATGACCAGGGAAGTGGCCAAAATCCTGCAGCTGGCCAAAAGAAAAAAAGCCAAAACGATCAGTATCACCAAATACGGCGATTCCCTCATCACCGAACAGGCAGATGTCAAGCTCTATACCTTTGCCCCAAGCGAACCCATTTTCCGCAGCGGCGCCACCTCTTCCCGCATTGCCCAACTGCAACTGATCGATATTCTTTTCATGTCGGTTGTATCTCTCAACTACGACGAAGTGGTCCGGCATCTGGATGAAACAAGAGAGGCCGTGCAAATTTTCAGGAAAGACGGAAAAAAGGAGAGTTGATATTTTAACAAAGCATTCCAGGCCGGGGTGCTTTTTTTATGATAAACAAATCCGAAATAAATAGATGAAAAAAGGGCATACCGCAATTGATATGCCCAGCAGGCGTGGATTTCAAATCGTTTTTTATTGCCTGACGGTTATTCTACCTTTATCATCCCTCTGTCTGTTGTCAGTTTGATCAGGTTTTCACCTTTTCCAATCGTTGTACTGCCGTTGTATTGATCAAGGATATCTATTTTTCCGGCATTTGTATGCACGTCAAATGTTACATTGGTCGGTTCCTGTTCGGTTTGAATCAGGATTCTTCCCGCGTCTGTTGTCAACTGAACAGGCAAGTCCAATCTTTCTGTTGCCATAGTGATTTGTCCATTTCGTGTTTTTCCCGATATTTTTCCTTTTACATCATTTAAAGTGATTTGTCCGTTGGTTGTGTTTGCATTCACATCCGTTGCAGTGATTGAATTCAGCTTTATCCACCCATTGGCTGTTTGGGTTTTGATATTTTTAACATCCACGTTTTCTGCTTGAATGAATCCGTTACCGCTATTTACGTGTATGGTTTCGTACTGCTTTTCAGGCAAATATACTGTTAAAATTAATACCTTTGGAGCAATGTTGATCCATGACTGTTGTCTTTTTTCTGCCTCGACAGAGAGAACGGATCCTTTTACTTCAGCAGAGAAGCTATGGGTTGTATCGGCTTCATGTCCATGCAGTCTGACTTTGGCTGTTTTTTCTTTCGCTGGTACAATCCGGACGCCTATATTTTTTGCGTTTATTTGAACAGCTGAGAAGTTGTTGCCAAGACTTTTTTCTTCTGCTACAGCTGTTGCTTTTTTAAAGGAAGAAAAGGTGAGCAGACTTCCAATCCCGCCGATCAACAGAAGAATAAGGGCAAAAATGGATATCTTTTTGATGTTAATCATATTTGTAACCACCTTTTACAATTTTCATGTTGAATTTCAGATAACGAACAAAACCCTTTGCTACTGCTTTTGTTGCGAGATACATTCCAACGGTGACCAGGAGTCCAAGCCCGCAGAACATGATTGAAATAAACAGGAAAAATGCCTGAAATGCTTCCGGATGGGCGATTGTGTCTGCTATTACAATTACAGGAGAAAGAACAAGGGTGATCCCTGAGACCCAGCCAGCAACCATGATCCCGGTTAACGCAATAAAAGGGCCAAGAACAAAAAACAGATTTACAAATCCTAATCCGACCACGGCCCACATGGCACGCAGAATATTTCCGGTTGATGTTGTCGCCTCAACTTTTTCCAAATGATAAGCGGCCAATAATTCTTTTGCGATTTGAGCGGGAGAACCCAGAGCTGCTGCAATCTCTTCCTCTGTATGGCCTTTTTCCATCCCGATCGCGAAATGCTCTTGATAATCCTGCAAAATGTCCTGACGTTCATCAGCAGGGAGGTTTTTCAAGGCGGAATCCAACTGGCTTAAAAATTGTTTTTTAGTCATCGCTCTCACCTTCTTTTATTATTTGATCAACACCGCGGGAAAACTCCCGCCACTCAGCTATCTGTTGCTTTAAGTAGGCTCTTCCCTTGTTTGTCAGCCTGTAGTATTTCCGGCTTGGTCCTTCGTTAGATTCCTGCAGGTAGGTGGTGAAGTATTCTTCCTTGGTCAAACGACGAAGTATTGGATAAACAGACCCTTCGGATATTTCAATTTGATCTGTTATTTTTTTGACCAGTTCATATCCATATCGGTCCTGTTTATTCAACAATGCGAGTACACAAAGTTCCAGAACGCCTTTTTTGAATTGTACGTTCAATTAGATTCCCCCCTGTTCAAGACACGGTAGTAGTATTTAAAGATCACTATTATATAATATACAGTAGCAGATCAAAACCAATACCTGTGAACATAATATACCATATACTATTGTTTATTACAAGGTACTGTATTATTAATTAAACAGACAGATTGTACAGCAGGATTAAAAATTGATTTGTCCCTGAATAAATAATCCTTTCCTGTATTCTTTCAGGGAATTGTTTTGTATTGGATAAGCGGCTTTATTAATAAAATTGTCGATATTATTTATAAAAACAATAAATAATTTTTATATAATTAGATTTAGCGAATTAATTAAACTGAACCTCTCTTTATAATTAAAATTGCTTATTTTTCTAAAACTGGATTTTGTTGATATGTGCCCTGTCGGAATTGCCCCTGAACGGAAGTGTTTAAACATTGGTAATTTAATCCCTCCTGAGATAAAAACAGACAAAAAAACAGAAAATGCACCGGGTAAACCAGAATGAACGGAGATTTTATTGAAAGATCCTTCCTTGAAAAGTTTTTATGATGTCCGGTATTTGCAGGAAGGAAATCGGATATGCAGATTGCTTTTGTCAGTTGCACCAGGAAGAAAAAAGATTATCCATGTTCTGCTGAAAACCTGTATTCTGCCTCGGCCTTGTTCCGGAAAGCTTTTTCCTTTGGCAAGGATCGTTATGACAAGGTCTATATTGTGTCAGCAAAATATGGCCTGCTCAAACCGGATGAAGAGATTGAACCATATGGTCATCAGTGCAAAAGAAGAAATGGGCAAAACAGTTATACAGACAACTTTGCGATGAGATGGAAAGACATGGCTGGAAATGGGAAGAGGCAGAGTTTGTCTTTCATGCAGGAAAGGAATATCGAAAGTTTCTGATTAAATTGTTGCAGGATACGGCGACAGTCAAGGTTCCGTTAGAAGGTTTGGGGATTGGGGAACAGCTCAGATTTTACACAGAGGAAGGCTATTGAGGAATGCAGGTTGATACAGACAGCAAGAAACGGCAATTGCTTCTGGAATGGGTTTGTTCTTTGCAGCCATACCATATCCTTTTTGCCAAACCTGGAGAAAGAGTAGACAGAAACCAGGTTTTGAAGCGAATCAGCGTTGAAAACTTCAAATGCTATTCTGAATGTATTTATATATTATTGATCGAACAGAACACAGTCAAAATACCTGTTTATATCGGGAAAAGCAGACACCCTTTAAAACGTTGGGATTTCCATCTCCGATCCTGGTCCAGAGAAAAAGGCCCCTACCAAAAGTGGAGTGCTTTATTGACAGATACGGAAAAAAAGACCAAGTATCCCATGTTTTTAATGATTGCACCGGATTATTCAATTCAAAAGCCGGTTATCGCCGGGTTTCCAAAAACAATCGGTTCGATTGAATACCAACTGATTGGACTCACTTCAGATGGATATCCGAATTTTCTATTAAACTCGGAAGGAAACCGGCGATGACTGATTTGCTCAAGTGGATGTCTGAAGTACCAGAGCATCGTTTGGTCCTCTGTTTGTAACAAATGATGACTTGCTGGTCGAAACCCGGGTTAATTCCAACGGCAGGAGGCTTTTGAAAAGAAGTCCGGAGATGGAAGATGCGGTGAATACGATTGTAGAAAATGGTCTCAGAGATGAGGATTGGCAAGGATTGTTTTATGTGCTGGGGCAAGGAAGGGGATTGGTTTCGCATTCTGTATATAGGCAAAGCCGAGAAAAAAGGGGTCAAAAATCCGATCAGTGAAAACATCAGAAATATACGGAAAAACAAGAGCAAGTTTGCAAGATGGGGAGACGGGGTGGCTTACCATATTGGTGATTTAAGTCAGGTACTGTTTAATTTCAAAGCTTACAAAAAAACGTCCAGGAAGTACAAGAGATGGGCTGAAGCGCTGTTTCGGTCATTTTATCCGCCTGTTCTCAAAGAGAAAACAGTTTTATACTTGGCTTCATGGACACCCATTCTGTCGGTCCGTCCGGAATGAAATGTTCTCTGCCGGCAGTGGAAAAAGAGCTGATCAGTCTGGCGTCAGTGCAGTTTGAATCAACATTGTTAAATGTGGACGGAATTTAAATTTGCCAAGGAAGAAGGAGGAACAATATGGATTATGACTATCATGAGAAAATAAGGAGACTTGCGGAACTTTTTGCTGAATACCGGACGTATCCTTATGAGCGTTACCAGCACAATTCACCTGCGATCGTTTTTCAGGAGATGTATCCGGAAAACCATTACAGCAAGGACTTGAATATTTTCTTTGAATATCAGGATTATAGCACGGATCAAATTGGTGCCGACCTGCCCTGGTGGGGAGAAAAATATTTTACAAATGAGCCCGGTTTCCGCACCCTGATTGTTTCACAGGACTCTCTGGCAAATGACGTCGGAAGTATTGTTTTCTTTGCCCATTTGTTGCCAATTGTTCAAAACAGTGCCGAATACGCCCAATATAACGATCGGCTGGACCACAATCATTGTTACAGATACCGCAGCTGGAAAATGGTAAAAGAATATCTGTTGAAATGGAAGCTGGACTTTGACTATCTGTATATCACAGATGCCCGGAAGGTGTATAAACCGGATTCACTACAATACAAAAATATTGATCGGCAAAAAAGAAGAAAATACTTTCACGAATCCAAATGCAAGAAATTGCTGGAGGCTGAGATCGATTTTTGCAATCCCGACCTGATCATCCTGCTGGGAGCCCCTTCTTTGAGACTGTTGGACAAAAACAGAAAATATGCTGCCATTGTCGATAACAATGAACCGATTTTGATCAATCAAAGAAAGGCCATTGTAGCGCCATTTCCCAGCAGCCTGAGCAAGACCCAGCCCCGCTTCTCTGAACGGATGGCCAATGCAACCAAACTGATCCTGGAACAAGGGGTTCAAAATGAAACTTCTACCCGTTAATAACGTAATCTGCAGGCTATTGGCCCGGCTTTAGAACCGCTTTCTGAACAGGAGAGCGGATTTTTTGTAATTAAAAATTATATTGTTGAATGTTTTTATATTGTAATAAATCCAATTACATGGAATTCAATACCTTTTTAATTTAAAAATATATTATTTTTTATTAGAATTTAAGCTTGTAGAACTTAATATATTGTTAAGAAAAGGACATAAAAAAGAGTTAAAATACGAATATAATTGATAATGTAC
>JBAVDL010000067.1:0-3170 GCA_049587175.1 Thermoactinomyces sp. | reverse complement strand
CGGATGAACCGGTCTGTTTTCTGAGATATGAAGCCGAGAGTTAAACGGTGTCTGTTTGCCAGCAAGACAACCGCATAGGAAATATATACGCATCTCCTTGTCGGAAAAGTTTGAAAAAGCGACTCTGGAAGTTCTGACAAGGCAGAAGCATTTCTTTAAATCGTCTTTTCCGGTTTTTTCAATAGTCTCAATCACTGCCAGGATCTTTTTGGTTTATAGATGATATAAATATTTTTGCCGGGTTCATAACGGAATCAATAAGAATATATATAATTATAAAGACCGGGAAACATGATTTTGCCGGAAGAATGTGAAAAGTTCATGTTGTGAGGCAGCAGCCTTGAATTTGTCCCGTTTTTACATTTTTTATCAGGTGGTTTACAATAATATTGCGGATGATGCATTTTATTTTTAAAGATGGAACCGTTGTCAATGGCAGAATGAAGCTTTTTTCCAGCATACATAAATTTGACACATATTTTTTTATGTTTTCCAATCAAGGAGGCAACAAAAATGCGGATGATTGACCTGATTGAGAAGAAAAGAGACGGGCAATCCCTCACAGAGGCAGAAATTCGTTTTTTGATCAAAGGTTATACCGAAGGAGAAATTCCTGATTATCAAATGGCATCCTTTTTGATGGCGGTTTATTTTCAAGGGATGACGCCGGAGGAAACGGCTCAATTGACAATGGAAATGGTAAAATCCGGCGAGCAGATTGACCTGTCGTCCATCAAGGGGATTAAAGTGGACAAGCACAGTACCGGAGGAGTGGGTGACACGACGACCCTGGTGCTGGCGCCGCTTGTTGCTTCGGTCGGTGTTCCGGTCGCCAAGATGTCCGGACGTGGCCTAGGGCATACCGGAGGTACGATTGACAAGCTGGAGTCCATTCCCGGCTTTCATGTGGAAGTCGATAACAAAGAATTTGTCCGTCTGGTAAATCAAAACAAAATTGCTGTGATTGGTCAGTCCGGAAATTTGACTCCTGCCGATAAAAAGCTGTATGCTTTGCGTGATGTGACCGGGACAGTAAATTCGATCCCGTTGATCGCCAGTTCGATCATGAGCAAGAAAATTGCTTCCGGTTCCGATGCGATTGTGCTGGATGTGAAGGTGGGTGCCGGAGCATTCATGAAAAAGATTGATGATGCACGCAGGCTGGCAGAAGAGATGGTAGAGATCGGCCAGCATGTGGGGAGAAAAGTGATGGCCGTCATTTCCGATATGAGCCAGCCGCTTGGCTATGCCGTCGGCAACGGTCTGGAAGTAAAAGAGGCGATTGAAACCCTGAAAGGGGAAGGGCCGGAAGATTTGCGGGAACTTTGCCTTACACTGGGCAGTCACATGGTCTGTCTGGGCGGGAAAGCCAAAACTCCTGAAGCAGCCCGGAATTTGCTGGAGGAAGCCATTGAAAGTGGTCAGGCGCTGGAGAAGTTCAAGCAGTTTTTGCGCGCCCAGGGCGGTGACGATTCCTATGCGGATCATCCGGAAAAACTGTTAAGTGCCACATATGTGGTGGAAGTGGAAGCCAAAGAAGACGGAATCGTATCGGCAATTACAGCCAATCAGATTGGAACTGCCGCCATGATGCTGGGAGCCGGACGTGCGACAAAAGAGTCAGAGATTGATTTGGCTGTCGGTCTGGTATTAAACAGGAAAATGGGTGATGCGGTGAAAAAGGGTGAGCCGCTGGCAACGATCTACAGCAACCGGGAGAAGGTTGATGACGTAACGGAAAAAATTTATGAGGCGTTTGACATTTCCCGGGAACCGGTACAGACACCTCCCCTGATTTATGATGTTATTGCCCGGAAGACTTATTAGCAGGAGGAAAAGAGAATGGAAAAAAACAAACTGGCAAAAATGATTGATCATACACTGTTAAAACCGGATGCCACCAGGGAAAAGATAGTGCAATTGGCCGAGGAAGCGAGAAAATACAGATTTGCGTCTGTTTGTGTAAATCCGGCCTGGGTTCCGGTCGCTTATGAAATTCTGAAAGATACGGATGTCAAGGTATGTACGGTTATAGGTTTCCCGTTGGGAGCAACCACACCGGAGATCAAGGCAGCGGAAACGAAAAAAGCAATTGCTGACGGAGCAACCGAAGTTGACATGGTTATCAATATCGGCGCCTTGAAAGGCCGGCAGGATGATGTGGTTGAACGGGATATCCGCGCCGTGACGGATGCAGCCAAAGGGAAAGCATTAACCAAAGTCATTATTGAAACCTGTCTGCTGACGGATGAAGAAAAAGTCCGGGCTTGTGAAATTGCGGCCAGGGCCGGAGCCGACTTTGTCAAAACTTCGACAGGATTCTCTGTAGGCGGAGCAACAGCAGAAGATGTGGCATTGATGCGCAAAACGGTGGGAGAAAAGTTGGGAGTAAAAGCTTCAGGCGGTGTTCGCAGTCTTGAAGACCTGGTAAAAATGGTTGAGGCTGGGGCGACCCGGATCGGGACAAGCTCCGGTGTCAAAATTATGGAAGCAGAGTAGAGAGGTGCCTGCCAAAGAAAAGGGGAGTGTAAAATGGATCGTGACCGGATAATTTTGGAAGCAAGGAAGGGGCGGGAACATGCCTATGCTCCCTATTCCAGATTTAAAGTCGGTGCTGCGCTTTTGACCAAAGACGGAAAGATATTTCGCGGAGCCAACATAGAAAATGCTTCATACGGTTTAACCAATTGTGCGGAACGGACGGCGATTTTCAAAGCGGTATCAGAAGCAGAATCTTCGTTTTCAGCCATTGCTGTTGTTGCGGATACGGAAAAGCCGGTATCGCCTTGCGGAGCTTGCCGGCAGGTGCTTGCAGAATTTTGCAGTCCCGACATGCCGGTTTATCTGTCTAACCTGAAAGGGGACGTGCTGGAAACCACCGTCAGTCAGTTGTTACCCTATTCTTTCAGTGACAAGGATTTATAGAAAGAGTCGGATTTAATAGCAAAATGACGGCAACGAAGGCGATTGCGACAAACACGGAATCGCCTTCCTGCATTCTTATACATGACGATTTTCATGTATATTAAAAATAAATTTCTATCTTTTTTTCATATAATTATTGACACAAAATTTAGTTTTTTCTAATATTAAGAAGAACCCTTTTAACAGGGTTTTATTTTTTGAGAGTTATAAGGTGCTTTGTTCTGTTAATCAGCCCTTCCCAAAAT
>JBAVDL010000066.1:0-21586 GCA_049587175.1 Thermoactinomyces sp. | reverse complement strand
TTATTATACCCCTAGGGGTATAATAAAAAGTTGACAGGAATTTGAATAATAAAGATATTTTGTGACAAGGTGTATTTTTCTAGTTAATTATATGAAATTACCACCTGAAATACTATGATCATATTGGTATAAATATATTTTTTAGGAAATTGGAATAATTATAGTGTCAAACAAGTGATCACAAGATGTCGTTACAAAAGTTATCATTAAAATATACATATACAGAGGCATAACTGATCCTGCATCTGTTGACCCTGCCATTTCCTTTATTCTTTTCTGCTGTGTTTCCAATATTTGAAAAAATATAATTAAATTATTATTTTTTCATATGATTCGTGCGGGGTAAGACAGAGGCCTGAAACTGCGTAAAAAAACACACAGTGAAGTCATTATTTGGACTCCAGTGCGTGTTCTTACGTCCATGATTTTCAGTTGGTGTTTTCTTTGCGCAGACATCCGTCTTCCATGCGGTAAACCGTATCACAATATTCCAGCATCCGTTCATCATGTGTTACCATAATGGCTGCCTTATTGCGAGACTTAACTTCTTTGGCAATCAGTTGCACCACTTCGTGGCCTTTCGTGGAATCAAGGCTGCTTTGGGTTCATCGGCTAAAATAATGTCAGGCTGGTTCATAAAAGCACGTGCAATTGCCGTTTGTTGCCGTTCCCCACCAGATAGCTGTTCCGGGAAGAAGTTCAATTTTTGTCCAAGTCCCAGATCTGTAAGCAATTCTTCGGCAAAAACACAGTCTTCTTTTTTGACGGTGCCTGCCATTTTTTACCACAAGCCACTGGTCAAAAACGTTCAGATATGGAACGAGATTTGGAGGTTTGCAAAATAAAGCCGATCTGATGCAATCTTACTTTTGCCAGTTCTTTTGCGGGCATGCCGGTGATATCTTTTCCGTCAATGATTACTTTACCTTCCGAAGCACTGAGCAGAGATCCTGCAATTGACAAAAAGGTGCTTTTCCCTGACCCGGAAGGGACGGCCACCGCATCTTCAGGTCAATGAAATATCTCACATAACCGCATGCAGACAAAAAATACTGAACTCTGGAAAGTTCAGTCAATTGTCCAGTCTTTTTTCAAGTTTTTCAATGGTTTGCTCCAAAAAACTTTTTTCAGCATGAAGCATGATCAATTTGTGTTCTACGACCAGGCTTACCCCTATTTCCTGATGATCCGGGGTCTGTTTTATGTATTCAAGCAGTTTTTCTGTTTCCGACAAGCGCTTTTTAAGAGCGATTACAGCCTCCCGGGGCTGCAGATGGTCAATAAACATTATTCCGATATCCCCTTTGTAATCGGCTTGCTCGGCTGTCGACAAATTTTCGAGAAGCAATTTGAAAAAATATTGTCTTCCCTTGTCATTAATAGAGTATACTTTGCACGGAGGACGGTTTCCTTCCTGTTCTGTTGTCACCTCAATATACCCTTGCTTGTGCAACCTGTCCAATGTTGCATAGGCGGTTGGTTTTTTCATATTTGTAACGAAGCTTAAATTTTCTTCAATAAATTCATTTATCAGATAGCCGTGCTGACTTTGGGACATTAATAAACCAAGTAAGATTATTGCCCTGTTTTGCATAATAATTTCCTTTCACAAGCGGTTTCCTTTACCATATGCCGGGTGTCCGTTATCGTCAAGTCTGCCGCTTGACCATATGCGGTTAACAGGTTAACAAAAGGGATGCATCATTCTATCAGCAGATTAAACCCGTACCAGGCAAAGAAAACACCATAGACCCCCAAAATCAGCCCGGAAATAATCTGGAATCTTCGTATAAACACCGGTTTGAGGTAGTGACGGCACCAGCTGACAGATAAAGACAAGACCAGATTCCATGTTCCGCATCCAATCAGCAGGTATATAACCGCCGTTACAAGAAATGACGGGGACAAATGCTGAATTGTACTGTAAATACCCATCCAGGACAAAAAGTCAATCGGATTGATCAGGCCAAGAATAAACCCTTTGACCAGAAGCATAAAAGGGCGCATCAACAGAGAAACAGATATATAACTTTTCAGATTGGTTACTCCAAGATAGATCAGATAGCATCCACTTGCAATGGCAAAGACGGCTAAATACTCCGCATTACTGAACCAGCCGGAAAGTCCGTAAAAAATGATTCCAATCATCAGTAAATTGGAGATTACATCTCCCAGGCCGATCAGCCAGGATGGGAAAAAACCATTGACAGCGCCCTGACGTATCATTTCAATATTGACGGGACAAATGGGAGTTGACAATACAAAACCCAGTATAAAATAACCCAGCCATGTTTCCATAAATGGTGCCCCTTTACATTTATTCATTTTTAAACTTATGCTTGTCTTGGCAAAAAACAACCAAAAAACGGTCAATACAAACAGTCAAAGATGATTTTTTGGTCTTTGCTCCATCTTTGCCTTGTGATTTGGCCGGGGAGGGGGGAACCTGATTTTCGCATAATAACCAAAAACGGGAAGAAAAAATTCCCGTTGTAAGTATAGAACTTTTTATTTATACTAAGAATATATTTAAAAAAGTGCATAATACCCTCATCGGTTTCGCTCGGTGAGGTAGAGGTTGCGGCTTTTAAGAGTACTCTGCACGAGATTTGGAGTTTTTTTATGACTGCCGGGGAAAGGAAAAGCTGCCGAAGTTTGTCCGAGTAACTCCAGGCGGGCAAGCTGGGGCTGGGACCGAACAGGACCAGCACTGTCACGTTTGTATCCCCAGTACAGACGTGGTGCGCTATCTTGCAGGGGTTTGGTGTGGGTGAAAACATACCGTCCCAGGAAAATGAGGCGGTATTTTTTATTTTCCCTCCCTTACCTCGGCGTACAGGGAAAGGGTGTCTTCATGACAGAAACAAATCAAAGGCAAAAATTGAAAAGAGGCTTGAAGACCAGACATTTGTCCATGATTGCAATTGGCGGTTCGATCGGGACAGGAGTGTTCCTGGCCAGCGGATCGGCCATTCAGCAAGCAGGTCCGGGCGGAGCACTGGTTGCATATATCGCTATCGGAATTATGGTTTACTTCCTGATGACCAGTTTGGGAGAACTGGCATCCCATATGCCAGTGGCCGGTTCGTTCAGTACGTATGCCAGCCGGTTTGTCGATCCCGCCCTTGGATTTGCGTTGGGTTGGAATTATTGGTATAACTGGGCAATTACCATTGCCGTCGAGTTGTCGGCAGGTGCATTGATTATGAAGTACTGGTTTCCGGATGTGCCGGGAATTGTTTGGAGTGCCTGCTTTCTTGCATTAATGTTTGGATTGAATGTCTTGTCTGTGAGAGGATACGGAGAGTCTGAATATTGGTTCTCTTTTGTCAAAGTATCCACGGTTATTATTTTTCTTGTTGTCGGATTCATGATGATTGTCGGAATTATGGGAGCGGAGCCAATCGGGTTCAGGAACTTTACGATAGATAAAGCTCCTTTTCCTGGAGGATTTATGGCCATCATCAGTGTGTTTATGATTGCGGGTTTTTCGTTTCAGGGAACGGAATTGATCGGAGTTGCTGCCGGCGAAAGTGAAAATCCGCGCAAAAACGTGCCGCGGGCCATTCGTCAGGTTTTTTGGAGAATCTTGCTCTTCTATACCTTGACGATTCTGGTGATCGGGCTGATTTTGCCCTATACGCATCCAAACCTGGTAGGCGGGGATGTTGACCAGATCGCAAAAAGTCCATTTACGATGGTATTTGAACGGGCCGGGTTGGCGTTTGCTGCTTCTGTGATGAATGCGGTTATTCTGACATCGGTGTTGTCGGCGGGAAATTCCGGAATGTATGCCTCCACAAGGATGTTGTGGCAACTGGCTATGGAAGGAAAAGCACCTAAAATCTTTCGTAAGGTAAACAAGGGCGGAGTACCGATTTATGCCTTGATAATGACTGCAATTGTAGGCATGTTTGCATTTCTTGCCTCTCTGGTGGGAGACGGCACGATTTATGTATGGCTTCTGAATGCTTCCGGTTTGTCAGGGTTTTTGGCCTGGCTCGGAATCGCAATCAGTCACTATCGCTTCCGCAAGGCTTTTAACCACCAGGGCAGGAGCCTGGAGGAACTGAGTTATCGGGCAAAATGGTTTCCTTTCGGTCCGCTGTTTGCATTTGCCTTATGTGTAATTGTTATTTTGGGACAGAATTATCAGGCTTTTATGGGTGAATCCATTGACTGGTATGGTCTGCTTGTGTCGTATGTGGGTTTGCCTTTGTTCATACTTTTGTGGCTGGGTTACAAATGGAAATACAGAACAAAAGTGATTCCTCTTGATCAATGCCAACTGGATCCTGTTGAAAATGATTGAAACGGGAAAGACTGCTGACTGAAGATAAAATCAGCAGTCTTTTTTAAAAATACAAGGATCTTATTTTACAGTCACAACAAAGATGAGAAAAGCCATGCAGATAATGGATATATTAAGGAATATAGTGTAATATTTCAAAATTCGAAAATTTATTCCGTTTTCGCTGCTTTTTATTCTCATCTTTGCCAGAGCAGACCGGCCATAGAAAACAACAAATGCGATAAACAGAATGATAAACAGGCTGCCGAAGCGTTCCTTGACCAGCACCCAAAAAGTCTTGCTTCCGTCAAGCTGCATCAACATGGTTATTCCCGTTAACAGGACAACAAATGAAGCCGGAACAAACATGACCAGATTCCAGTGCTGTACACGTTCAAACGTATGGTTCATCTGGTCTATCTGTTTTTCCATCATGGCGTCTCTCAGGAAAAATGTTGATAATGTAATGCCGCCAAGCCAAAAGGCAACAGACACCACATGCAGAAATTTGATAATGCCATATGTTGTCACGTGATTGACTCCCCCTTTCTAGCCAATGACGATATGGTAAGCGGAAAGTTCCGGACGGTTCAAGTCGCCTTTTCGCCCACTGTGTGCTCTTTGGAAATGTTCGCTATGTACCCAGTTATGAAAGTCTTCTTTGGAAGCAAATACCGTTTGTGCAACGACATGGGATCCATCTTCGGATTCAAGTAACCGGAATGACACAAATCCGGGAACCTCTTTCATGGATTCCGGGGCATGAGCAAACTGTTCTTTCAATCTGGCAAAGTGTTCCGGAGATTCAAGGTTAATTCGATTGTTTACGAGATACATAAAAAAACCTCCTGTATTTATATATGTAACATTTTATCATATATCGGATTTAATCCGAAAAAAAGACCTGATTTTTTTCTGTGAGGGCCGGGTTTATAGGAAATACTGGATTTGAAGTGACAGGTATTGAGAATGGACAGGGATCTGGTTAAAAATATGACAGCCAATTGGCTGTATGGGGTATATTCTTTATGATAAGAAGTTATATTCGGACACCCCGAACCAAATAGCAGCACAAACAGTCATTTTTGCTGTCAGGGAGGAAGCTGGTTGTTTTATAAATTTTTGTGCGGGTTATTTTGTCTTTATTCATGATGAGGATTACTATAAATAGTGTACAAGATAAATGGTGGACTGACACCGGAACAGTGTTTGATTGTTTGGGAAAATTGATCTGTTTGTGTGCAGGTTGGATATTTCGATAGGGTGTGAAACCAATGGTAACCGGAATTGGTACAGATTTGATTGAATTTTCCAGGATTGAAAAAGTTGTTTCCCGCTTGGCCAGACGAATCCTGACCGGAGAGGAGATATCCGGTATGCCCAGCCATCCCAGGCGCCGTCTGGAATTTGTTGCCGGGAGATTTGCAGCCAAGGAAGCCGTATCCAAGGCATTGGGAACGGGGATCGGCCAATCCTGTTCGTTTCAGGATATAACGATATTAAACGACCGGCAGGGAAAACCGGTTGCACTTCTTTCTTCCCGGCTGAAGCATTCACTGTTTGCTGACAGGAACGTACATGTCCATTTGTCCATTTCCCATAGTGAACATTATGTACTGGCAATGGCCGTTATTGAAGATGACAGGTAAATGGACAACCGGAGAAAGGAACCGGAACAAATCATAACTTTTTGATTCCGGACATACATATATAACGCGGTTAGGAGGGACAATCGTTGTATCTCGTTACAGCTGAAGAAATGCGCCGTTTGGAGGAATGGGCGATTCATGAGGCAGGTTTGCCCGGTACCGTTCTAATGGAAACAGCAGGCAGATCGGTGGCGGATGAAATTGCAAAACGTTTTTCCAATCCGGGCAAAGCCGTTGTTATTGCCGGAAAAGGCAATAACGGAGGAGACGGATGGGTCGTGGCCCGCTATCTGTTGCAACGAAACTGGCAGGTATCTTGCTGGCTGGTTGGAAATCCGGATCACATCACTCCGGATGCCAAAGTTTTCTATAAATTGCTCCTGAATCTGAATCAACCGGTAAACAGATACAATTCGGCCCGAATCCGGGAACTGGCCAATGATTTGAATGGAGCAACCGTGATTGTAGACGCACTGTTGGGAACCGGGGTAAAAGGGGTTCTTCGTCCGATGTACCAAGAAATTGTGAATCAGATCAACCGCGCGCAAAAGTGGGTGGTGGCTGTTGATTTGCCAACAGGCGTTGATACGGATGGAATGGAAAACAGGAACAATTGTGTAAAAGCAAATGTTACCGTTACCTTCCAGTATCCCAAGTGGGGGCATTTTTCACGGCAGGGCAAAAAAATGAGCGGAGAATTGATTGTAAAGGATATCGGATTGCCGCCAATTCCTGACAGCAAGCTGGAGCCGGCTGCCAAAATCAATACCCCATTCTGGTGGAAAGATGCCTGGCCGGTACGCGATGAATGGTCACATAAAGGAAGCCACGGACATTTGTTGCTGGTTGGCGGAGGAAAAGGCATGCTTGGTGCAATCTGTATGGCGGGAGAAGCAGCCTACCGCATGGGAGTCGGTTATGTCACTCTTGCAGTACCGGAGTCAGAACGGCATGCGTTGGCGGCCAAGGAAACACAGGCTTTGCTCTGGCCCTGGCCCGGGGAAGGATTTTTTTCTGTGCAAAGTGCCGGGAAATTCAGGCTAAAGGCGGATCGGTTTACGTCTGTGGCTGTTGGCCCGGGCCTGGGCCGGTTTCCTGGCGAAGAGCAATGGCTGGAAACCTTGTTGACCGAAGTAAAGGTTCCATTGGTGCTTGACGCAGATGCGTTAAATATTCTGGCGGCCTATCCACACCTGCTTTCCATGTCACAAAAAAGGGAAGCGCCTGTGATCCTGACACCTCATCCGGGTGAAATGGCACGTTTAACTTCGTTATCTATAGTCGAAGTGGAAGCCAACCGGCGTGAAACAGCCCGTTCCTTTGCAGAGAAAACAGGAATGATTGTTGTTTTAAAAGGACGTCATACCCTGATCGCTCATCCGGATGGTACTTTGTATTTGAATGACTCCGGCAGTCCAACGCTGGCGAAAGCAGGATCCGGAGATTTGTTGACTGGAATGGTTGGTTCTCTGCTTGCACAGAAAGTACCGCCATTTAAAGCTGCTTGCATGGCTGTCTATTTGCATGGAAAGGCTGGAGAGATGACGGGAGTCCATACGCATAGTGCATTGTACAAAGATATTCTTCAAGGGCTTGGGCGCGCGATCAATCAGGAATTTGTCGAGTAATGTCCCTTACTAGCCGACACATTTCCCGGGAAATTGACGAAAGGGATGGTTATATGTGTCGGAAGCAATTGTTTTTATGCCTTTTGCTGGGCATGCTTGTTTTGGGATTGGCCGGCTGCGGAATAAAGGACGAACAGGATGTGGTTAGTGAGCTGGCACAAAGAGCAGAAAAAATGGAATCGTATCTGAGCCACGGAAAAATGACCATCCTGACCAGTTCCCAGCCGCAAGAATATGATATCGAAGTCTGGTACATGAAACCTTTTTATTATCGGGTTGCAATAAAAAATGTAAAGAAAAATATCACCCAGATTTTGTTGCGCAATGAAGATGGTGTTTATGTAATGACACCGCATTTGAAAAAAAGTTTCCGTTTTCAAAGCGACTGGCCGCAGACAAACGGACAGATCTATTTGTATCAATCTATCATACAAAGCATAATTGACGACGAAGAGCGGCATTTTCAGGCTGACAAAAACAGTTATCAGCTGGAAGTGGCAGCCAAGTATCCATTTAATACAGAAGCAACCAAACAGAAAATATGGCTTGATTCCAATCTGTTGCCGACAAAACTGGATGTCCTGAGTGAACAGAACAAGGCTTTGATTCAGGTGCGTTTTGACCGGTTTCAGTTAAAGGCTTCCTTTGACAAAGATGCTTTTGATACGGAACGAAACATGAAGGATCTGTCATCCGCATCTGAGCAGACTCTTGTTCCGGATCGAAAGGATAAGGAGCTGCCTGTGGTTTTGCCTGGGTATGTACCGGAAAAAAGCCGTTTGGCAAGCGAACAGACGATTCAAACGCCAAACGGTCCGGTAGCGATTATGCGTTTCCAGGGGGAAAAGAATTTTACCATGACAGAGCGAGCAGCCCAATCAGTTGCCGCCAGCTTGCCGTTAATGGGTAAACCCGTTGAACTGAAAAAAACCGTGGGTGTATTGTTGGAGACGGAGGATCAAAAGCGGTTGAGCTGGACCTATCAGGGCATGGACTATGAAATTATCGGCCAACTGACAGAAGAGGAATTGGTCGAAATCGCCAACTCTACCTTTGATCAGCCATTTAAATAAGAATTGTTGTGTTGCGGGTTTCATTCTGGAATGTCGGCGGAAACCCGCCCCGATTCATTTTTGCATTTCATGTAAACATAAAAACTGGTATAATACTGATAGCATTTGGCGCAAGGGATGAAATGACATGAATCAGCTGATTGCTGAAGAATATACCTCCTACACAACTTTGCTCTACCGGAAAAAGCGTTGGATGCGTTTCAGTGAGTCAATTGCATTTATATCGGGTCTTATCATAATTCTTATGAGCCTTCCTGATCGCAGTCTTCCCTTTTTTATTGCTGTCATCATTCTGTCATTTGCCGTTTTTTTGGGATTCCCGTTCTTTTATAAAATCTGGTTGCGTCCACATTATCTGCTTTATAAAGACCGGTTGCAGATTCGAACACGAATGTGTACAAAGACGATTTCCCTGAAGCAAATCAAACAGGAATTTGATTTGCCTTATATTTATGTAATTCAAAATAAAAGGGAAAGCTTGTTAGTGAGCAATCAATTTTTGAAGAAATTAAATGGACAACTGGAAGTGATCAAATATGGATGGAACTGACTGGGAAAATCAAATTGGC
The DNA here is from genome assembly GCA_049587175.1 of Thermoactinomyces sp. Lineage (GTDB taxonomy): Bacteria > Bacillota > Bacilli > Thermoactinomycetales > Thermoactinomycetaceae > Thermoactinomyces. The sequence continues at coordinate 12,376 of JBAVDL010000066.1, read as the reverse complement.
AGAGATACAGTAATCGAAGTCGATTTGGACGCGCTTGAGCACAACTTGAAACAGTTTCGCAGGCACTTGCAGGAAAATACAGGAATAATGGCGGTTGTGAAAGCGGATGCATACGGTCATGGCGCAGTACAGATTGCCAAAGCCGCATTGTCCGCGGGGGCATCCTACCTGGCGGTCGCCTTTGTCGATGAAGCGGTTGAGCTGAGAAATGCGGGGATTTCGGCACCAATTCTCATACTTGGGTATACTCCGCCCCATGCTGTGCAAACTGCGGTGCAGTATGACCTGACCTGTACGGTCTTTTCAGAGGAGAATTTGCGGCAAATGAGTGAGGCAGCCAAAAATGCCGGGAAATCTTTACGTGTCCATGTCAAGGTAGATACAGGAATGGGGAGGTTGGGACTAAATTCAGAAGACGTACTGCCTTTTGTACGAACGATGGTCCGATCTCCATTTATTAAGTGGGAAGGGATTTTTACCCATTATGCGACAGCTGATGAGAAAGACAAGGATTATGCGTTAAAGCAGGAACAAAAGTTCAGACAAGTGGTAGAAACACTTGCCCGCGAAAACCTGAAACCCGAAATTGCTCATATTGCCAACAGTGCAGGATCGATTGATCTCCATGAACATGTCTATAATATGGTGAGATTGGGTATCAGTATGTATGGCCTTTACCCTTCCGCAGAAGTAAACAGACAGTCTGTATCGTTGAAACCTGTTTTAACCTTGAAAACCAGAGTGGCATCTCTTAAAAAGCCTGCTGCCGGAACCGGAATCAGCTATGGAAAAACATACATTGCCAACGGAGAAGAATGGATTGCAGCTCTCCCGATTGGCTATGCGGACGGCATAAACCGTCATCTTTCAAATCGCGGACATGTCCTGATCAATGGGAAAAAAGTTCCGATTGTCGGCCGGGTTTGCATGGATCAGCTTATGGTAAATGTGACGGAAGCAATGCCTGTAGAGGTTGGGCAGGAAGTTGTTCTGTACGGAAAACAGCAGCAATCGGAAATTACAGTAGATGAAGTGGCTGACCTTTTGGGCACCATTAATTATGAGGTTGTCAGTATGCTTGGTCACAGAATCCCCAGGATTTACAAACGCGGCGGAAAAGTGATAAATGTTGTCAACCGGCTGCGGAACAAGGCCTTGTAAAAAAGATTTGACAGGCAATGGGACAACCATTATTTTTCCTGGGCAAAATGTCGCAGAAGGAATTTTATCTATTTGAACGAATAGATTTAACTAGGCTTTTTTATTTACTTTAATATGAGTATAATTTTGCAACATCTTCGACATAATGGTAGTATTAATAGGGGAATTCTAACGGTGATGATTGGTTGGGGGTGCTTCATTTGTCCGGTACAAAAAGAATCATGATCAGCCTGCCAACAAATTTGCTTCAGGAAGTAGATGGAATGGTGGCAAGAGAAAATTCAAACCGCAGTGAATTTATTCGTCAGGCGATGAAGATGTATCTTCAGGAGCGGAAAAAACGCCTCATCCGCGAAATGATGCAAAGAGGCTACATGGAGATGGCCCGGATTAATCTCAATATCGCTTCAGAAGCATTTGTAGCGGAAGAAGAGGCTGAGGATACTTTGGATCGATTGGTTAGTGGGGTGTAACCGATTTGATTGTAAAACGTGGCGATGTATATTTTGCAGATCTATCCCCTGTGGTCGGATCCGAACAAGGTGGGGTTCGGCCTGTTTTGGTTATTCAAAATGATATTGGCAATCGATTTAGCCCCACCGTAATCGTCGCCGCGATAACAGCTCAAATTCAAAAAGCAAAATTGCCTACGCATGTTGAAATCGATGCCAAAGCATACGGGTTTGATCGTGACTCTGTGATTTTGTTGGAACAAATAAGAACGATAGATAAACAACGGCTAACGGATAAAATTACACATCTCGACGATGAGATGATGAATCGTGTCAATGAAGCCTTGATGATCAGTCTGGGAATGATTGATTTCTGAAAAAGAATGGATGGAAATCCATTCTTTTTTATTTTTTGTGTCTATGTTCAGAAGATGATTAGCCATATATAAACAGAATGATATAATAAAAAGGTTAGGATTTGCGGCAGGGAATCAACAAGCTGATTATTGGTTATTTTCTTTATTCGGCAACTATGTTATTTTAATTCAAAATGGATTGTTCTTGTTCAATAAGGCGGATCAAGGAGACCGATATATGGACATTCATTTAAAAAAGTTATATGAGAAGCTGCTTGCTTCCTATGTTTCCTCAAAAAAAGAAGATCATTTGTACAGTGTACAGCAATTAAGTAAATGGTTTTTGGAAAAAAGGATTCCACCGGATGAAGTATTGAATATTCATGTCGGGGCGATGAAAAAGTTATTTCCTGACTTGCCGGAAGAGGTAAAAGCCTCTTTTGATTTATTAATTGAAATCATGATCGGCTATGGTATTTCTTATCGCGAAAAAGAAAAACTGGTTAATCGGCAACGCGAACTGGAAAATGAAATTGAAGTGGCTGTCGGTATGCAACAAACGCTTTTGCCTGCTGCACCTCCCGCTTTGCAGGGGGTTGATATAGGTGTGATCAGTGTTGCAGCCAAGCAGATGAGCGGTGATTATTACAACTTTGTTGACCATGGCTCCGGTTCCCTGGGAGTAGCAATCGCCGATATCATTGGAAAAGGAATTCCCGCTGCCCTTTGTATGTCGATGATAAAATATGCGATGGACCGACTGGATGGACCGCCTTTTACTCCTTTGTCTCCGTCTGAAATTTTGCGTGATTTGAATACAGTGGTTGAGCGCAATGTTGATCCCGGTATGTTTATTACGATGGTTTACGGGGTATATGATTCCATGAATCACCAATTTCGATATGCTACAGCCGGGCATGAGCCTGGACTCTTTTACAGCCATGAGACTGGCGGGTTTTCCGATCTGGAAGCAAAGGGACTTGTGCTGGGGGTTTCCAGAGAAATCAAGTATCCTGAATATAAATTACAATTATCTCCTCAAGATGCGATTATTTTATTCTCAGACGGGGTTACAGAATGCAAGGTTGATGGACAATTTATTGAACGGGATACCTTGAAGGAAATAATTCGAAACAATATTCATCTGCCTGCGCAGGAAGCCGTGGAAGCGATTCACCAGACGCTCTATGATATGTGTAATTATAAAATAAGGGATGACCAAACGATTGTTATTTTGAAGCGGGTTGCGGAATAACCGGGGAACGGCAGATGGTTAGAGGGAGGTATGGGTGTATGGATCTCGTTGTTCAAGTAAAAAATGAAGAAGAAAATCAGATTACGATTGCAGTTGAGGGAGAAGTGGACGTATATACAGCTCCCCAGCTTCGGGAAAAACTATTGCCCCTTTGTGATGGAAAAAATCGCATTGTTGTTGACTTGACTCATGTTGATTATATTGACAGTACCGGATTGGGTGTATTGATCGGAGCGTATAAAGCCCAAAGAGCAACATCCGGCAGATTTGTTATTTCCGGAATGAATGCCCGCTTGTCCCGCCTTTTCAAAATAACAGGATTAAATGAAATTATGGAAATTGAAGACAAAGTGCAGGAGGATGGCCGCTGATGAAAGAAAAACCATTGGATCTGGTTAATTTAATGATTCCCGCCAAGCCGGATTACGTTGGAATTGCAAGACTGGCCGTGTCAGGCATTGCCAATCGAATGGGTTTTACCTATGACGATATTGAAGATCTGAAACTGGCAGTTTCAGAGGCGTGTACCAATGCCGTTGATCATGCCTATTGCGGTGGTGAAGGCGAGATCGAGGTAAATTGCAATATCTATTCCAACCGGATTCAGATTGAAGTAATTGACCGCGGGAACAGTTTTAATATCAATGAAGTGGAGAAACGAACCGGCCCGATCAAGATGGGCAACTCAATGAATGCGATCCGGGAACGAGGATTGGGGCTTTATCTCATCAAGTCCCTGATGGATCATGTCGATATTAAGGGCGATAATGGTGTCATTGTGAAAATGACAAAGTATATCCGAAAGGACGTGGTGGAACCTCATGTCGAAACATCCACATCCTTCCCCACTAACCGATGAACAAATTCACAAGCTGATTGAACGGTATCAAAAAAATGAAGATGCTGAAGCACAGGAAATACTCGTACATCATTATCGCAATCTTGTCGAAATGATTGCCTACAAATTTGCATATGGAAGTGAGCCCTATGAAGATTTGGAACAGGTAGGCATGATTGGACTGATTGCTTCCCTTAAACGATTTGACGTATCTTTGGGGAGGAGTTTTGAGAGCTTTGCCGTTCCCACGATTGTAGGGGAAATAAAACGGCATATGCGCGACAAGACCTGGAGTGTACATGTCCCGAGGCGTATTAAAGAGTTGGGGCCAAGGATCAAAAAAGCCGTTGAAGAACTGACAACCAAATTTCAACGTTCCCCTTGTGTCAATGAGATTGCTGAGTATTTGGGAGTCAGTGAAGAGGAAGTACTGGAAACAATGGAGATGGGCCGGAGTTATCATGCTGTTTCGGTAGATAATCCCATCGAGGCAAGCAGTGATGGCAGTCAGGTAACTTTACTGGATTTAGTGGGTTCAGAAGACAAGGAGTATGATCAGATTGATCGCAAACTGCTTCTTGAGAAAGTATTTTCTGTTTTAAGCAAAAGAGAACAGGAAGTATTGAAATTGACATTTTTTGAGAACCTTAGCCAAAAGCAGGCCGGAGAGCAATTGGGAATTTCCCAAATGCATGTATCCCGTTTGCAACGCCGGGCTCTGCAAAAACTGAGGCAGGCGATTCGCATGGAACCGTCAGAAGTAATGTAGGGCAAGTTGGTATACCTGTTTGAGGTATGCTTTTTTTATTTTGAAAGAATGCGCTTACAAGAAGGTATTTGCAACGGATTTATAGAAAGTGTATTATTGTAATTCAAATTCCTTTTTCAAAACAATTTTGATAGCGTTACCAAAAGACCTGATTCTTTTTCGCAGGTCCAAAAGGCCATTTGGCCACGGGCCTGCAAAAAAGAACAGTGCCTCTTGCCTGCATACAGACAGGATGACCGTCCTGGCAAATATGTTGCAAGGGGCTATCCGTTTGCAGAAGAATTACTGGAGATACGGAATCCTCATCATGGGTGCGATTTGCCTGATACCTGCATATCCGGGGGCAGGATGATTTATATATTTCCCGGTTATAAATGCAGGGTTGCCCTCCCACAGAAGGTAACCGGGGAGAGCAGATGACGCTGGTGTCTGTGTTGTTTGCGGCTTCTTCAGACGGAGATTAAAGTTTGTGGCCTTAACTTTATGCTCCATTCGGAAGTCGAGATGATTGACCGGGAAGAGAATCTTCCCTTACCGTTGCCGCGGTATGTCAAAAAATCTGCAAAAAGATTGGGAAGCCGCAAGCATTTTGGTATCTGTCGGTGCAACCCTGCTTGTTATGAGTACCAAACCAGAATGGAACCCTTTTTCAGAGAGGATGAATACCGGGCGATATTAGATCCAGCCTCTGGCTTCCATGGCTTCCGTGATTCGTTTGAGTGCAACCATATAAGCAGCGATGCGGAGGTTTGTGTGCTGTTCTTTGGCGAGAGAGTAGACTTCATTGAAGGAATGTACCATAACCTTCTCCAGTTTGCTGTTTACCTCTTCTTCAGACCAATAATAATTCATCAGGTTTTGTACCCATTCGAAATAGGAGACAGTGACACCACCTGCATTGGCCAAAATGTCGGGAAGCAGGAGAACGCCATTTTTAAACAGGATTTCGTCTGCTACTGGAGTTGTCGGACCATTGGCTGCTTCCGCGACAATTTTTGCCTTAATGCGGTCTGCATTTTTGTGGGTGATTACATTTTCCAGTGCGGCTGGAACCAGTATGTCTACATCCAACTCCAGTAATTCTTCCGGATTTTCCAGAGTTTGAGCATCAGGATCGTTCACGATTGAACTTGTTTTGTCATCTTTAAGCTGTTTTACCCGTTCCAGGTTTAAACCTTTCTCCTGATAGATAGCACCGGAGGTGTCGCTCACAGCAACAATCTTGCAGCCTTTTTCTGACAACAGGTCTGCCACGATTCGGCCTGCATTTCCAAATCCCTGGATAGCAACTGTAGCTCCTTCAAGGGGCTTGTTCAATGTTTTCATGGCCTGTTCAATCACATAGACACAGCCTCTGGCTGTTGCTTCATTGCGTCCTTTTGATCCGCCCAGAGTAAGGGGTTTGCCTGTAATCACTCCAGGACTGAAATGCCCTTTCAACCGGCTGTAGGTATCCATCATCCAGCCCATTGTTTGTGCATTGGTATACACATCGGGAGCAGGAATATCTTTTTCCGGACCGACAATATCGGCAATTGCCTCCATAAAACCGCGACTGATCCGCTGAATTTCTCCTTTGCTTAATTTACGGGGATCACAGATCACACCGCCTTTTCCGCCCCCAAAAGGAATATGAACAACTGCACATTTGAAACTCATCCACATGGACAAGGCCTTCACTTCATCGAGGGTCACATCCGGATGGAAGCGAATCCCTCCCTTGGTTGGCCCTACTGCATCGTTGTGCTGGGAACGGTAGCCTTCAAATACGCGGGTCGAACCATCATCCATTTTCACAGGAAAGGAAACATACAGGACACGTTTTGGCTTTTTTAGAATGTTTAGAACATCTTCCCTGATGCCCAGCCTTTTTCCTGCCTGATCAATTTGGGCCTGAACAATTTCATACGGATTTAAAGATTCTGTTTCAGCATGCGAAATGGTTGGTACTGTCAATTTCATTCATCCTCTCTATTAAATATACATTTTTCGAATATCTTTTTTTATTTTAAGTTTTTTGATCCGATGAATCAATCTTTTAATCAAATAAATTACTGTAGCTGTCAAATAATTTACCATAAAATATTGGTTATTCCATCATAATGGAAAATGTTGGAGGACAACCGGTTTCTTTTGCTATATTTGACAGTGGTTCCAACCTGGACAAAAACCCTTGCCAAATCGGTGCAGATCCTTTCTGATCGCTACTGTGATAGGTTTTGCAGAATTATGTCTTTTCATACCAGAATCCCGTTTATTTCAGTGCAAGAGAACTATTGCCGATCCGGTTCATCCTTTTTTTGCCACAATCCATTTCAAATTTCTGTCAAGTACGGAGTGAATATTTACTAATAACATAAATAAATGCAGTTTTTGCATCGAAAATAACCTCAATTTATATGAATCCAAAATCAGAAAAAATATTCATTCAAATCAGAAATAGTGGAATTATTTCTGAAGAAGCAGGTTTTTTTGAAAGATTTACAGAAATCGTTTGTTTGATGTGTTTTCAAGTCCATATAACGATGAAAGGGCAAATCCGTTACAATAGATAGAGCGGCCTGATTAAAAGGCCGGTGTTTGAAAGCAGGAAAGCAGGTGTAAGAAGTTATGGATCAACAGCAGATGTTTGCATTATTGGCAAGTGAACTGGGAATAAAAACCGAACAGGTAAGAGTCAGTGTCCAGTTGATGGAAGAAGGCAACACCATTCCTTTTATCGCCCGTTACCGCAAGGAAAAAACAGGAGAGCTGGATGAAGAAAAATTACGGTCGATTGAAGAAAGATATCATTACTTGACCCAGCTTTCGTCCAGAAAAGAGGAAGTTATCCGTCTCATTGAAGAACAGGGGAAACTGACTGATGAACTGCGGAAAAAAATCGAGCAATCTACAAAGTTGCAAGAAGTGGAAGATTTATATCTTCCTTATCGTCCCAAGCGAAGAACAAGGGCAAAGGTAGCCCGTGACAGGGGATTGGAGCCTCTTGCCCGGTTGATGGCAGAAACAGAAGATGTTTCAGCGATTGAGGACGCTGCCTGCCAGTATGTCGATGAAAACCGGGGAGTTCAGTCCAAAGAAGAAGCCTTGCAAGGGGCTATGGACATTTTGGCTGAAGAACTGGCGGAAGATGCAGATATTCGGAAATGGGTACGCGAATTCACATGGAATTCCGGGCAGCTTGTATCCAGGGCCAAAGATGACCAGGCCCGGTCCGTTTATGAGATGTATTATGATTACTCGGAGCCTGTACATAAAATGCCTTCCCACCGGGTGTTGGCAGTTAATCGGGGAGAGCGGGAAGAAGTGTTAAGGGTTAAGATATCTGTCAATGAAGAAAAAATTTATGAGCAGCTGGAAAAGTGGTTCTCCATTTCGCCTCATCACTATCTGAAAGCCGTCGTGCATGACAGTTACAAACGATTGATTGCGCCTTCGATTGAGAGGGAAATCCGTTCACAAATGACTGAATCTGCTGAGAAACAAGCGATTCGTATTTTCTCGGAAAACCTGAGGCATTTGTTGTTGCAACCGCCCGTTCGCGGAAAAATGGTATTGGGGATTGATCCTGCCTATCGAACAGGTTGCAAATGGGCGGTTGTGGACGATACCGGGAAAATGCTGGAAGTAGGTGTCATCTATCCGACAAAGCCGCAGGAAAAAGTAGAAGAGGCCAAAGCGGAAATATTGGGGCTGCTTGGGAAATATCCCATTGAGATTATTACTATTGGAAACGGGACAGCTTCCCGCGAAACAGAAGCCTTTATTGCCGAAGTAATCAAGGAAGCGCCCCATCCTGTATATTACATTATTGTGAATGAAGCGGGAGCGAGTGTTTATTCGGCATCCAGACTGGCCAAGGAGGAGTTTCCTGATCTGGATGCAGCCAGGCGCAGTGCCATTTCCATTGCCCGCCGCCTGCAGGATCCATTGGCCGAGTTGGTTAAGATTGATCCTAAGTCTGTCGGAGTGGGGCAATACCAGCATGATGTTTCACAAAAGGAGCTGAACAGCAGTCTGGCCAAAGTGGTGGAATCTGCTGTCAACTATGTGGGGGTTGACGTTAATACGGCTTCCCCGTCGTTATTGCAATATGTATCCGGGATCAGTACGACAGTGGCCAAAAATATTGTAAAGCGACGTGAGGAGATCGGGCGGTTTCTGGATCGCTCCCAGCTGAAAGAAGTGCCTCGCCTTGGCGCAAAAACCTATGAACAATGTATTGGCTTTTTACGGATTCATGATGGAAGCAACCCTCTTGACCAGACCCCGATACATCCTGAATCCTATGGCATTGTGGAAAATCTGTTAAAATCGCTCGATATGAAACCGGAGCAAATTGGAACGGATATGCTGAAAGAGGCTCTGAGGCACACGGATGTGGAGAAGCTTGCACAAGAACTGAATTGCGGCGTTCCGACATTGAAAGATATTATGGAAGCCCTCTTGCGTCCCGGAAGAGATCCCCGTGATGAACTGCCAAAACCGTTGCTAAGATCTGATGTATTGAAACTGGAAGACCTGCATCCCGGTATGCATTTGCAGGGAACAGTAAGGAATGTGGTCGACTTTGGAGCTTTTGTCGATATTGGTCTGAAACATGATGGTTTGGTTCACATTTCCCGTATGAGCGAAAAATTTGTACGCAATCCGATGGATGTTGTCACCGTTGGTGATATTGTGGATGTATGGGTGACAAATGTTGATGTGGAACGGGAAAGAGTCGGGTTGAGCATGTTGCCGGTAACCCCGTAACGGACACGACAAAAAGCACACTGACAGGAGAAACCGCACGAATCCTGTCAGTCGTGCGGCATGTCAAACATGTTTTTTTGTTTGTTCCGGTAAGTAAACCAGCATTGATTAAGAAAAATGATTTGCTTCCGGTCTTTTTTCTGAAAGGCACACATCATCTGTCTGATCAGCCATCTGGGCATTTCTTTCTCACCCCGAAGAAACAGTTTGTTTACTTTATGCGGGAAATGGTTTGTCCGTGTCTGGCGGAAGTTTCATCGGTACGATACAAATGACGGAAGATAAAACCAAAAGGAGGAAGTACTATGGTCAAGTCATGGAAAATCGGTTTTATTGGTTTGGGAATTATGGGCAGATCCATGTCGTTTAATCTTTATCGTGCCGGTTATGAAGTAATGGTGTGGAACAGAACGGCATCAAAAATGGAGGAAGCGAAAAAGTGGGGAGCAAAAACGGCTGCTTCCCCCCGGGAATTGGCGCAACAATGCAACCTGATTATTACCATGGTAGGAGACACCCCCGATGTGCTGGAAGTGGTTGAGGGAGAAAACGGAGTGGTCCATGGAGCCCGTCCCGGTACATATTTGATCGATATGAGTACGATTTCGCCTGATGCAACCCGTTTGCTGGCGGATCGGCTCAAAAAAAAGGGAATCATTATGCTTGATGCCCCTGTAAGCGGAGGAGATGTCGGCGCAAAAAACGGGACATTATCCATTATGATTGGCGGGGAGGAGAAAGATGTAGAGCAGGTAATGCCTGTGTTGAAGGCGATGGGAAAAAAGATTACCCACTGTGGATCGGTTGGCGCCGGGCAGACAGTCAAAGCGTGCAACCAGATTTTATGCGGGCTTAATCTGTTGGGTATGGCCGAAGCTTTTTCCTTTGCGCGAAAATCGGGAGTAGACCTGGAAAAAATGCTGGAAGTAACTACGGAAGGAGCAGGAGGTTCATGGGCTTTGTCCAATTATGGACCCCGCATTATTAAAGGTGACCTTGCTCCGGGCTTTACGGTACAATTCCAGCAAAAAGATTTGCGGATTGTATTGCAGGAAGCTGAAAAAATGGAAATGCCGCTTCCAGGTACTGCCATTGTTCAGCAGCTGCTGCGCTCGGTTCAGGCCTACGGTGGAAACGAGGATGGCACACAGTCGTTAATCCGGGTAATGGAAAGATTGGGGAATGTGGAAATTGTACCCAAAAAATAAGAGCGGGAAAAACCCGCTCTTTTATACTCCGATATAACGGGCAACAAGGGTTTTGGCAAATGGAATATCCGTTGTCCCCTGTACGAGGATGCGACCGTCCGGGAAAATGGCCAATTGATGTTTTTCATCAATACGGGACTTCAGCATAAAAGCATTTCGGGTGACCTGACTTGCATTTTGCAACCGCTTTTCCAACTGGTCAAGATCAACAGGATGGGAAAGCGTGATTTGAACAGTCTGGCGTCCGCACATGGAGATTTCCTGCTGTTTTTTATCGACAGGATCCAGATAATCCCACTGATGGAGACCGCAAGCCGGGCAATCCTGTTTTTTCTGGTTTGAGACATCCAACGTCTGATAATGGTTTGCCCACATATCCATGTGCCGCAGTCGGGTTTCCATAGCATCCCTGGCTCCGACCAGCAATTTTATGGCTTCGGCAGCCTGAAAAGCAGCAATTACATGGACAATCGGACCAATTACTCCGGCTGTATCACATGTTTCTGCAGTTCCCGGTTCCGGGGCACTGGGAAAAACACAGCGCAAACAGGGGGTTTCTCCCGGCAAAATGGTAAAGGACATCCCCCGCGAACTTACGGCTCCTCCATAAATCCAGGGGATACGGTGCTTGATGCTTACATCGTTAATCAGATAACGAACCTGAAAGTTGTCAGAACCATCCAGAACAAGATCTGTATCTGTCAACAGTTCTTCAGCATTTCGCCAGGTAAGATCGGCGATACGCGCATCCAGTTCCACATCGGAACGGATCGATTGCAGTTTGTTTTTGGCAGCAATTGCTTTGGGCAAATGCTGGTCTGCATCCGCTTCATCATATAGCATTTGCCGTTGCAGATTGCTAAGTTCGACAAAATCTCTGTCGATCAGGCGCAAAAATCCGACTCCCGCTCTTGTCAGGTGGTTGGCAAGTGCTGTTCCCAGGGCACCCATTCCTACAATGGCCACACGGGCGCGAGCCAGCTTTTTCTGCCCTTTTTCACCAATCGGAGAGAAAAGGATTTGTCTTGAATAACGCAGTTGATCCACTGGCAAGTTGTCCTCCTTTAAGATCTCTTCAATATTCTTTCCTATTTTCTCACAGATCAATAAAAGTGGGAAATCTTCGGGAAGATGTATCAATTTCCCGGGGAAAGGAAAGAGTGAAAACAGGAGGTGGTTTTGTTGGAGAAAAAAACCTATTACGTGTCGGTGGATTTCGGGACAAAAGCAGGTGAAATTCGGACACATAAAGACGAAAACAGCGCATTATTTGAATATGAAATTGAAGCTACATCAGAAGAACTGGACCAGTTGGAAAAATTGTTTACAGAGGTTGGAGAAACAGATTTCAGCACCTTCGCCAAGGCGCATGTCCCCTTTCTGGACAATGAAGCAAAGGAAAATTTGCAGGAGGATGAGGGGATTCAAAGGATTTACCGGTTGCTTTATCAATTGGGAACCGAAGAAACAAAAGGAAAGCTCAGGGAAGCAGGCATCATTCAAGAGACATAGAAAGACAAATAATTGAATATTTTTAAAAAAGTTTACCAGTCTGTTTCTTGATTTTGCCATAGGGTGAGAA
>JBAVDL010000065.1:0-5200 GCA_049587175.1 Thermoactinomyces sp. | reverse complement strand
TTATTATACCCCTAGGGGTATAATAAAGTTGCAAGGGGATTTATCCTGTTCTTTCTTTAAGGAGGCATATAACTATGGAAGAAAATCAAAAACAATCTTTTGCCATTATTGTCATGTCAGAGGAACTGGAAAAAATCCATGCTGCTTCATTGGTTGGTTCGATGGCTGCAATGACCGGAACAACTGTCAACTTTTTTCTTACAATGAATGCATTAAAAGCATTTCTTAAAGAAAATGTTTCAGCCAAAAACTTCAAGACGGGTGATGTTGGAAAAGCCCTGATTGAAAAAGATGTAACCCTGTTTCCAAAGTTGCTCGAAAACGGAAAAGAAATGGGGGATCTCAACATTTACTGTTGTGCCCTGGCCATGGATGTTATGGGTTGGAAGAAAGAAGACCTGATTGATATTGTTGACGACGTGATCGGGGTCACTACATTTTTGGGAATGGCCCAAAATGCCAAAGTTATTACCATTTGACGATATTTCGGAAAACCCTTTCAATACCATCAGGAGGAAAGGATCATGAGTAAAACAACAGTGACCAAATCAATTGATGCACGCGGTTCCTATTGTCCGGGCCCATTGATGGAACTTGTCAAAGCCGTTAAATCTGCTCAAACCGGTGACGTCATAGAAGTTTTATCCAGCGACGAAGGTTCAGCCAATGATATTCCCGTGTGGGCAAAAAAAATGAGACATGAACTTGTTTACAGCGAAAAAGTGGATGATTATTGGAAAATTGCCATTCGCAAAATACATTAAATAATCACCGAAATGTTCCGCAAGAGGGGGGTTACCGATGACTAAACGAATTGTAGTGCTTGGTGGAGGTACAGCTGGCACCATGGTTGCCAACAAACTTGCCCGTCAATTAAACACCCCCATCAGGAATAAAGAAGTCGAGGTTACACTCATCACAAATACCGAAAAACATATTTATCAGCCAGGCTATTTATTCATTGCATTTAACGAAAAATTGCCGGAGCATTTTATCCGAAAAGAAAAAGATTTGATCCATCGCAATGTAAATCTTGTTTTTGACGATGTCACCCGGATTGATCCCGATAGCAACAAACTGATATCCGAACAGACTTCATATCCGTATGATTATCTGGTCATCGCAACCGGTTCCTACCCCGATTTTGATTCGGTCCCCGGCTTGAAAGAGGCTGCATATGATTTCTACACGCTGGAAGGAGCGATCAAATTACGGGATGCTTTGGCATCGTTTGAAGGAGGCACCATTCTTCTTACCGTGGACGTGCCTCACAAGTGTCCGGCTGCTCCGCTCGAAATCACGCTGATGATGGAAGATTATTTCACCAGGCGCGGCAATCGGGAGCAAGTAAAAATCGTTTACACATATCCCATTAACCGCATCCATTCCCTGGAACCTATAGCCAAATGGGCCCAGCCGGCTTTTGAAAAGCGCAACATCTTTGCTGAAACATTTTTCAACCTTGAAGAAATTGATCCAAAACGCAAAATCGCTATTACGATGGATGGAGAAGAACACGCTTTTGATCTTTTGATCTCTGTGCCGGCCCACAAAGGAGCTCCGGTTATCCTGAATTCGGGGATTGGAGATGAAACCGGTTTTATCCCGACAGACCGTTACACCTTGAAAATGAAGGGATCCGACAATATCTACGTAATCGGTGATGCTACCGATCTTCCAATCAGCAAGGCAGGCTCAACAGCACACTATCAAAGTGAAACACTCATCCCAAACCTGATCAGCCGGATTAACGGTATTCCTGAAACATCTCTTTACAACGGCAAAGTAGCCTGTTTTCTGGAAAACAGTCTCCACGATGCCAGTATGATTACTTTTGATTACACACATCCGCCGAAACCGGCAACAACTTCCGAAGCACTGCACTGGTTCAAAGGGGTTTACAATGAGATTTACTGGCTCAATGTGCGCGGCATTATGTGAAGGAGGCGAACCTTCATGGGAACTCTTGCCACAAACACCAGGGAACGGCCAACTGAAGAAAGCAAAGAACTGCTTTCAGCGGCCATGAACTCCCTGACAAATGAAATGGTTGTGGAATTGGCCCAAAAAGCTGTTTCGGCTATAGAGCTGCTGGACGATATCTTGCAGCCGGAAACCATATCCTTGCTCCGGAAACTGCCTGAATCAAGCAAAAGCCTGGAAAACACCCTTGACCTGATAGAAAAACTGGAGCAGACAGGCACCCTTGAAACTTTGGCAGAACTGGGTGAAGTTGCATCCAGCCTGAAAGCCTCCATGACCAACACCATGGTCACGGATCTGGCCGAAAAAGCGGTTGCCGGAGTAGAGTTGGCTGATGAAATCCTGCAACAGAACGGGCTGGAAATGATAAAAGGAATCAGCAATGCCTTTTCAAAAGCAAGACAGGAAATAAATGCCCTTGAAAATGTACCACCGCTCAGACAAATGATTCATGATCTTAAAGATCCCGAAGTTCTCAAAGGCATGGGCTTAATGATCACATTCCTTAAATACCTGCCCTCAGAACTGAATAAAACCCGGTCATAAAGCAGACCAGACCCTGTGAGCCTTCCGAAGCAAACCAGTTGCCCAAACAAAGCATTGACTGGCAAACGAACGTCAGATACAAAACGGTATTTTAAAGATAACACCATTAAAATTGTATGGTTTCAACAAAGAATCCATGCTGACAAGGTGCATGGATTCTTTGTCTGTTCTGTTTACAGTTCATGATTTCTTTTTTTTCCTTGGCCAGCGAAAACGAGGCACAAACCGGACCATCGTTTCAAATATAATCTTCCACTGTTCTTCACGCACCGTTCCGATCGGGGTCTGGTTCCCGATTCCTGAATTTCTTTTCAGATGCCTGAGCTGAGCGGGAGTAAATATTTTCTCCAGCGCATGCTCAATCGGAGCTTGCCGATTTTTGAGCGCAACCTCGGCCAGCCCCAGAAAAAGACGATAATCTTTGTAGGGTATAAGGAAATCTTTTCTTCTTGTAATGCTTACGATGGCTGAATCCACTTTAGGCCGGGGAGAAAAAAAGTTTCGAGAAATATCTTTGACATAATCAATATCAAACCACATCCTCCACGCCAAAACATAAGCATCCTTTATTGTGCGTGAAGTAAAGCGTCGGGCTGCTCCCTTTTCCATAACAATGATTCCCCTTTGCAATCCGTTTGCCGGATTGGTTAAAAGCTTTTTCATGATCGGCGTCGTTATGGCATACGGAATGCTGGAGACGACAACAAAATTTTCCTTTGGCAAAGAAAACTGCATAATATCACGTTGGATCACTTTTGTATTCAGGCTTCCGGCTGTTTTTTGTTCAAGAATTTTAACCAGCCCAGCATCATATTCTACCGCCAGAACCTTGCCGGCCTTTTGCATCAGGATCATTGTCAACGCGCCTTTCCCCGCCCCCAGGTCCAATACAGTATCACTGGACCGGACCTGGGCTCTTTCCACTATTTCATGTAACAGCTTTTTATTCCTTAAAAAATGTTGTCCGGGAAAATTGGGAGGCTGCCCACGGCTCGTTTTTTTATGAATCTTCCTGTTCACCTTGTCTCTTCCTTTCAAAAATAAAAATCACAGGCATCTGCCTGCGATTCAGAGCAAGGGAATGAAGACCCATCTTATTCCATTGGTAATAAAAAGCATTTATGTCCATCACCAAATAAACCTTCCTTTTATAAAAAAGAAGATTTTTTCTGCAAATAAAAAGAGGCGGCCATCCGCCTCCGATTACAGGAAAACTTGACTTGAAGGAAGACAGAATGATCCCGCTTCAGGACAGGGCAATATTTCCTGTTTACAGAAACTGCATCCTCCAATTTGTCCCGTATCCATGCATTCCCTTATATATCTGGAAATGGAGATTATTAAAAATGGGCAGACTTGTCCCTTACTCTGTATGCGCAAACAGAGCCTTTGAACCTATTCAGTTACCTGTTCAAAGTCGGGAAACGAAGTCTGACCGAATGCATTTTTAATAATCCTCCTTACATTTGCAATAAATACAGTACCAATTATAAAGCCCGTCCCCAGACATGTCAAAACAAAGATCTCTTTATAAACAGCAGGAAACCGCCGCTTCCTTGTCCCTGTACTTTTTCCACTTATTCCAATACCTGAGCCGGTTCCTCGATTGCCGGCTTTCCTGCGTTCAGCAAAACTTTGTTTTGCCCCAGAGAAATTCCCAGTATTATAATGAGCAGTCCGGTAACAACCAGAAGCAATTCAATTTTAATCACATCTGCGATCGGACCAAAAACCAGCATTCCGATCGGCATCATCGAAGTCGCAATCATGCCAAACACACCAAATACTCTACCCAAATAGTTTTCTTCCACCTTCTCCTGTAATAAAACGGTTGTCGGTGTATTGAAAACAGGCATTGCCACCCCAAAAACAGTCATGAATAACAAGTAAATCCAGAAAACCGGAACAATACCAAGCGCAAATGTACAAACACCCATGACCAGGCTTGCCAGTACCATGGTATGCACCTTGTTTGCAAAACCTTTCCAGGAAGCAATAATTCCTCCACCCAGTATCATTCCGACGGAAAAAGATACTTCGATTGCAGTCAACCGCCAAACGTCATCCCCGAAGCTCCGCGTAACTTGCAATGGTGTCAGGAAAGCCGCCGGAGCAATCAACACAAAAAAGACAGCGAAAAACAGGAAAAATCTCTTCAGGAAGTTATGTGTCCTGATATATGCCAAGCCTTGCTTCAAATCATCAAAGTAGCTTGTTGTCTGTTTTTTGGATGCCTTCTCGTGTGCTTTTACATGGAAAAAGACAAGCAGGATAAGGATGGCAAAAGCTGCCGTAATTACATCTACGAAGAAAATGATTTCAAGGGAAGCAATCGTTAACAGACCTGCGCTGGCCATAGGGGAAAGCAGAGTAATCAACGATTGAAGACTTCCGTTTATTCCATTCACTCTTGTAAGCATTTCCTTTGGTACAATTTGCGGCAAAATTGCCCCGACTGCCGGATTTTGTATTCCTGTTCCGACTGCCCGCACAGCAGATATTACAAAGAGCAGCCAAATAGCATCATAACCTGCCAGAAACAGGATAGCCAGTATGAGTGTTGCTATCGCAATCAGCCCATCCGACAAAACGATCAGCATTTTCCGATTGTAGCGATCTGCCCATACTCCGGCAAGCGGCGCCAGAATAAAGGTTGGAATAAAGCCGCAAA
>JBAVDL010000064.1:0-1877 GCA_049587175.1 Thermoactinomyces sp. | reverse complement strand
CCGGGAAGCTCACGCATTTGTCGTCGGGCCGAGGATGCCAGAGCACCGACTTCGGCCTCCCCGACGGGGTCGACTGGTCACCGACAGGACGGTGGATCGCGTTCACGTGTGGATCGTCGAGGATCCTCCTGGTGTCCCCGACCGGATCGGGCAATCGCGTCGTAGCAACGAGCCTCGCCAATGTTCAGTCGCCGTCGTGGTCGCCTGATGGGCGTCGGCTCGTCTTTTCGGCCGGAGTCGTCGACCACTCAGCCATCTACGTGATCAACGTCGACGGAAGTGGTCGCCGCCTCCTGGCCCGCGGTGGCAGAGCCCCAGCCTGGTCGCCGGACTCGAGCCTGGTCGCCTATCGGGGAGGGACCCAGGGCAGCTCGTGTGGCGGCCTGCGTCTCGTCGACGCGAACACCGGCCGCGACGCGAGCCCCGTCTCGGCGGCGAACCACTGTCACCAGTTCGGGGTCAGCCAGACCTACGCTCCGGAGTGGTCGCCCGACGGGACCGAGATTGCCGTCGGCTCACCCGCAGGCGTCGATGTCATGGACGCAGACGGCACCGATCTTCGTCACGTCAATCGAACCGCCCCTTTCTCGGGACGGCCGGCATGGCGACCGTTGCAGGGCAAACACCCAGTTCTGTACGGAGGCCGCGTCGAGAGGTGTGGCGAATGCTGACCTCGTCCTTCCATGTCGGGCAGACGGTGAAGGCTTCGACTACAGCGGCTCTCGTGATCGTGGCAACGGCCCTGACAGTGCTGTCTCTCAGCGCGGAGCAGCCTGCTAGCGCCTCGTCGAACAGACCGGGACTGATCGCGTTTACGCGCTACCGGCTGCAAAACGATCCCCTCTGGAGCGAGATCTGGGTGGTGCGGCCCGACGGCTCACACCCCGTGAAGATCTCGCACTCCCCGACCGCAGTCGAAGACGACCAGGCGCATTTCTCTCCGGATGGTCGCTGGATCGTCTTCGACCGGTGCACACACGACGGCCCGTGCTCTGTCTGGCTCGTCCACCCCGACGGCACGGGTCAGGTTCGCGTCAAAGTGCAATGTGCCGAGCCCACGTGCGACGACTCCAACGCGTCCTTCGCTCCCGACGGCCGGCACTTGGTCGTCGAGCACGAATGGGGCGCCGTCAAGCACGGAACGATCACAGACAACGACCAGATCGAGCACTCCTCGATCGTCGAAACGAACCTCGACGGCTCCGGCGCAGTCGTCCTGCGCGAGCTCGACAGCTGGCAGGGAGGCTTCGAGGCGCCGAGACTGACGCCAAACGGCAGAACGCTCCTCTTCCGGTCATACACCTGGCACCCGGACCGCATCACGCCCGACGCGCTCTACGTCGCGTCGCGCAAGAGAGGGCCGGCACGCCGGATCACGCCGCTGAAGCTCTGGGCATCCGGCGGAGAGATCTCGCCCGACGGACAACACGTCCTCTTCCGCTCAACGTATGAGAGCGGCGAGCTGACGCCGGGCAACGCGATGTACACGGTCTCGATCAACGGTCGAGGGCTCCGCCGGTTGATCGCGCCGTCGTTCTCGAGCTACGTCCTGACCGGGTCATACTCACCCGACGGCCAGTCGATCGTGTTCGCGACCAATGAGGGCGCAACCGGCACGTTCGCAGACGTCTTCACACTCGACGTCGCGACCGGACGCCGCATGCAGGTGACGCACACCCCCAACCTTGACGGCTGGCCGACCTGGGGCCGCGGATGAGCATGAACCCGGTTCCGGCTTTCGCCGGCAACCGGGTTCGTCTATATGAAGAACCTGGCTTCCCGCAGGGAACCAGGTTCAAGACTTAACGCTCGATCTGGCTGCCGCCGACGATCGCGTCGCGGCCGTCCGGGTATCGCACCCACGCCTTGTGCGTGCC
>JBAVDL010000063.1:0-4892 GCA_049587175.1 Thermoactinomyces sp. | reverse complement strand
CGCTACATCCGATTCTACAATGCAGAGCGACCGCATTCTGCATTAGGATATCTGTCTCCAAAAGAATTTCGTCAACTTTTATCTTCAAATGCGGCTTAAATGTCTGGACTTTTGGGGTTCATTAAGCTTTTAATGGCAGGTAATTACAAAAGAAAGGTAAGGATTTATGAATATAAAAAACAAAATATTCATTTTCATTAATGATTTATATAAGGTTAATGCGAGGACAAATATCTTTTATGGATTATCGAGAAATGATGATTTTCCTTTAGGTAATTACGTTGTAAAGTATATCATATTTCACGAAAAGATTCTGTCCCAAACTCCGTAGAAATTGAAAATGACAGCTCCATGTAATTCTGATAGAATAAAGTTACCAACAAATATACAATCAGAATAACGAAAAGGAGCTGTCATAATGAAAGTATATCAGGAAAACAGGGAATCCGTCAATGGAAGTATCAAGATAATAAACAGCGATTTGCTGTACGAGAAAGCCCGGTATGGGTTAATGGAACTCTCGATGTCGCTAGGCATAGAGGTCATGCGTATGATGCTTGAAGAAGATGTAGAGCAGTACGCCGGACCCAAGGGGAAACATAAAACTGAAGGACGCACCGGCTATCGGCATGGCACCGAAAAGACCACAGTAGTAATGGGTGGCAAGAAAATTAGGGTGGATCGCCCAAGGGTCAGGGCCATGGATGGTAGCGGTGAATTGCCTCTGGAAACCCTCAGTGTCTTTCAATCAGAGGATCCACTTAACAAAGCAATCATGTCGGGACTTCTATCGGGGGTAAGCACCAGAAAATACTCTCGCACAGTTGAGGGAGATGCTTCAGAGACAGTATGTACAAGCAAGAGTGAGGTAAGTCGACGCTTTATTGAGGGCATGGATAGCCTAATGCAAGAGTTTTTTACGCGAAGGCTTGATCAGGACTACCCGGTTATGATGATTGATGGTCTGGAACTTGGGGAGATGACTATACTCGCTGCCATGGGCATAGACAGTGACGGCAAAAAGCGCATCCTGGGTATTGCCGAGGGTGGCTCGGAAAACAGCACTGTAGTGAAAGGCCTGCTTGAAGACCTTATAAATCGGGGTTTAGATTCATCACGCCCAAGACTCTATATACTAGATGGCGGGAAAGCCCTTCATAAAGCTGTCACGGACACATTCGGGAAAGAGGCTCTAATTCAGCGCTGTCAAGTACACAAGAAACGAAACGTATTGTCTTATCTGCCCAAATCAGAACAGGCAAACATATCTGTAGCTATGACTATGGCTTATCGGGAGTTTGAATACGAGGCAGCAAAAGGCAAGCTTATGGGTATTGCAGGTAATCTTGAACACCGATATCCCAAAGCAGCATCAAGCCTTATGGAAGGACTTGAGGAGACACTGACTGTACATCGGCTTAAAATTCCCGGACTGCTTCGTGAGACATTGTGCAGTACGAACCCAATGGAGTCAGCTAATTCTGCTTGCCGGGGTATCATCCGTAGGGTATCTAACTTTAGAGATGGCGAAATGGCTCTTCGCCATGCAGCAGCAGGGTTTATCACAGCAGAGCATGGGTTCAATAGGATTAGAGGATATAACCAACTAGGTGTACTAATCGCTATGCTTGCCAATCAAAAAACTGATACTTTAGAAACCGGAACTGCATAAGCCGTAGCTATCAGGAGATATTTGGAGCAATACTATGAATTGCAAATTCTACGGAGCTAGGGACACGTTCCACGAAAAGGAACTTAATCATTATCTTAATAATAGTGATAACGTAGAAATAAATAATTTTGTTAAAAAAGTTGCAGGATACTCAACTGAAAGAACAATTAAAACTGTAATAGAATTAAACCAATATGTAGAAGTGGATGCTACATTGGTTAATGAGTTATATGATTTGTATGAAGATTTTTTGGTAAGAATCTTCAAAACATTGTACTCAAATATTTCGATTAATTTAGATTGGATTAATAGACTTGTTATGGAACATCAATTAAAGCTGAGAAGTATTTTGGGTACAATTGATGAATTAAGACTTTTCTCTATTACTAAGAGATTTGTAGAACCAATTCCGTGTTCAGAATACAGTGTAGCCTTACAATTAAAGATTCTAAATATCAACATAGAAAAAATAAAAGAACCTATTTTAGATTTTGGATGTGGCAGCAAAGCCACATTAGTTCATTATTTAAGAAAAATAGGGTTAGAAGCCTATGGGGTGGATAGAATTACAAATGATAAATTATATACAATTCAAACTGATTGGTTTAATTATGAGCTTAAGCCAAATTATTGGGGAACTATTATATCGCACTTATCATTCACAAATCATTTTAAAAGAACTCATTAAAAAAGAATGGTAATTACATTAAATATGCAAGGAAGTACATGGAGTTATTAAATTCACTTAAGCTAGATGGAGAATTCTACTACACCCCGAATTTACCGTTTATTGAGCAATTTTTATCACCTAAATCTTATAAAATAAATAATTATTTTTTAAATTATGATATCCAGAGAAATAGGGAACCGTTGGATATTATGTCTGTAAGAATTAAAAAATTAAGCAAAAGTGACGAATGAAAATGAACCACAGATTCAAGCTTTTAGTATTTATAAAAATAAATAATAATTGGAGGATAGTGACATGGAACAAAAAAGTATGACAGCATTGGTTAGTGCTTTTGCAAGAGCTTATCATGCAACAAATAATGATTTGAAAATTTTTAATGATTATTTGGCCAAAGTTATTTTAAGTGAACAAGAATATAATCAAATTGCTAGTAGTATGTCTCAAGGAATAAAATTCTTTAATCCAACATTTGAAGGTACGGAGGAAGAAGCACTAAGGTGGATTGTTGACAATCAACTATCTCCATCTCCGCTTGGTAGAGCTGCATTCGCTGAAAAAGCTCTTGAAAACTCAGTTGAAATGGGGGTGGAACAATACTTAATTTTAGCTGCGGGATATGATACATTTGGATATCGTCAACCGTCATGGGCAGAGAAACTACAAGTTTTTGAATTAGAACACCCTATAACATTAAAGGATAAGCTAAACAGACTGGGAAAGGCTTGTATTGAAGTTCCTAACAATGTCCATTTTATTAAAAGTGATTTTACAAAAGGTGATTGGGATAAAAATTTACTAGAATCATCTATTTTTGATAAGAGAAAAATAAGTTTTTGTAGTCTACTTGGCATAAGTTATTATTTACCGAGAGAGAATTTTGAATCATTGCTGAATAAGCTTAGTATGTTAATACCTCAAGGAAGTATTATTATTTTCGATTATCCAGATGAACATACTTTTACTGAACAGGCTGGAGTTAGAACGAAAAAACAATTGGCGCTAGCTGGAAAAGCAAATGAAAAAATGCTAGGAAGTTATTCTTTTAGTCAACTTGAAAATTTACTATCAAAAAATAATTTTATAATTTCTCAACATTTAACTCCCAATCAAATTACTAAAAAATATTTTGAAAATTATAATCGAGTAACTGGCGGACACAAAATAACTGCTTTTGATAATGTTAATTATTGTCTTGCTACTAAGAAATAATGTATTTTATAAAATAAATTAACGTGAAAAAGATAGTGTCCCTTCAAGTGGTGTACAATCGATTTCTACTGCATGATTTATGGAAATTGAATGATAGTGGATCCAGTAGAATTCCCCATTTTGAATCATTATGTCTCCCCCCTCTAAGGGGAGATTTATGGTAATGGCAGGGCTTTTTTAATCGATTCTAATGAAGATTTTACTGCTATTTGTCCAACTTGGTGCGAACCCGCATTTCAGGTGGGAGGACAGGAAATAGCCGCCCCCCCCTGTACGCTGATTTTAATTAACCAGACAGTTCTTATCAGACAAAATTATAGGAACGGAATGTTCAAATAGTATTTTTCACTGGACATTAAAACATTTGGTGAAGTCAAGATGTGAAAAAGGAATTCATTTATTACAAAATGCAAATGATTATTGACATTATGGAAATGATATTTTACAATTATATTGTCATTAGACGGAGGAGGATTGGTGATGCTAGTAAATAGGGTTCGTGAATTACGGGCGAGATTTCGATGGACGCAGCAAGAATTGGCAGATAAAATTGGTTCCACTAGACAAACGATAGGATTAATTGAAAAAGGGGATTATTCCCCTTCGATAACATTGGCATTAAAAATAGCGGCTGCGTTTGAAGTTGCTGTTGAAGAAGTTTTTTATTTAAAGGAGGAGTGAAAAAATGTTATTAAAAAAAATATTGCGGTCTCCGCTCATACCGATGAGCCTGTTTATAATGCTAATTACATTTTTGTTACTGTCTTTAATGAGTTCGATGGTTGGTTTGGCTAGGTTATGCTTCGGTGTATTAGTTTTTTGTACGTTTTTATGGCTATTTTTATTGAAACTTTATAATCGTAAACATCCCGATAGTCAGATTAAACCGTTTGGCTTGATTCCCCCGGAATTTCGCGAAATGGATGAGGGGCAACAATGGGTAACTTACAGGGCTTGCAGAAACGTGTATATTTACTATAGTTTTGCTCTCCCTATCGTTGCAGGGATATGCTTCCTTTTTTCTGGACATCTTCTCATTCCTATTTGTAGTATTGGAGCCTTAGGTATTGGACAATACCTTGTTTATTGGTTCACAACATATCGTATTTTAAAGCGTGTTGAGTGAGATTAATGAGGATATAAAAATGTTGGAGTGGGCATAGTTGATTCCTTAAAAGTTATTAACCCTTAGATGAAGGAGGTAATTAATGTCAGACTGTAGATAAACCGCTTCTAATAACTGAGTACAGAAGGGGTTTTCTAATAAACTGATTAAAAAATCGGCGAAGTCGACGGCTTCGCCATCGCCAATTGGCCAGC
>JBAVDL010000062.1:0-4583 GCA_049587175.1 Thermoactinomyces sp. | reverse complement strand
AAAGGCGTATGAAGGTGTGAAAAGAGGCGCTTATGTCATCAGCGACACTGACAAGGAAACACCGGATGCCCTGCTGCTTGCAACCGGTTCGGAAGTATCCCTGGCAATTGAAGCGCAAAAAGTGCTCAGGGAAAAAGGCATTGCTGTCCGTGTAGTCAGCATGCCGTCCTGGGATCGGTTTGAAGCACAGCCGGACACATACAAACAGGAAGTGCTTCCTCCGCACGTAAAAGCCCGTGTAGCCGTGGAAATGGGTTCTCCTTTTGGCTGGGAACGCTATACCGGTGAGTCCGGAAAAATCCTGGGTATTAATACCTTTGGTGCATCAGCGCCGGGAAACAGGGTGATGAAAGAGTACGGGTTTACAGTGGACAATGTGGTGAGACTGGTAGAATCGGTTGTGGAAGAATGATACGAAAATAAATAAAACGGCACCTGGAGCATGATATGCATCCGGGTGTCATTTTTGTCTGTAATGGGACAGGTTTACGGAGATGCATCAGAAAAAACGGACGCAAGGATGGCCAGATTAGCCAGTTCGTTTAAACGCAATTCCTTGCTGTAACGCCAGATTTCTGACGGGGAGACAGGAAGTTCGCCGCAAATATCCATGCCCAGAATATTTTTTTGGCGGATCAGTTTTTTAAGAGCGGCAAGCAATTCCGGCAGCTTCATCTTTCCCTGATCCCAGTTGGTGACCGCATAGGTGCGATCCAGCACATCTTTGTCGATACTGATGTAAATATCCCTGGTCGGAATGGATGAGACAAGATTATCCCATTGGCCAGTTTCCGGCCAGAGTATGATTTTGTCTTTCAAACTGGGTGAATAGCTTTGCAATTCCGAACAAACGCCAATAATAAATGCACTTCTCAGGCAGGGCAAGTCGGCCAGAGCTTCTGCAACCCACGAACCGCAGGACAGCAGGCCTTGTCCCTGATTTGTATCTGTATGGTTATCAAACAATATAAGCGAAAAGGGTTGATCGATTTTGCGCAGAAACAGGTAGGTAACATAATGATAGTTGCCGTTTCCGATAAAGGTAATGCCGCGGCCTGCCTGTCTGGAGATCCGTTCACTGATCTTTTTCAGGGCACGATGTGTACAAAACAGGTTGGATTCAGGTATGTCACCCAGTTCAATCCAATCTTTGGCAAAATGCGACAGTTCCGGTTGCGCTTTGTAAGTATCATCGAAATTCAGGAATGTAACATGCTGAGATAAGAGACTGATATCCATCAGATCCTTTCTCCATGAAAGCGAATATATTGGGATGGACGGTTGTCCATGCCTAGATGTTTTTCCCCGATTTTGCAAAGTGAAACATTTTATGAAGCCCTGTCGGGAGCTTCAGGCTGGATGAACAGAATAAATTGAAATAAACCTGTATGCTTGGTATGATTTGAGTAAACGTTAAGAATATTGCATTAGATAAAAGAAAGAGGAGTCGCAATGAAATATGCCACTGGAATTGAAACGAAGAAAAGAATTGTTGATGCGGCTTTCAGATTGATGGCTTGTCAGGGATTTGATGCAGTAAGTATCGATGATATTATGAAAAGCATTGGGAGAACAAAAGGTTCTTTTTATGTTCACTTCCACAGCAAGGAAGAATTGTTGCATGAAGTGATGGAAACGCGTTTGGATCGCGGCTACAGGCAGTTGGCTGATGAAATTTCCAGGGAGTTGTCCGAACAGCCCTGCCAGGTTCGGCCTCTTCTGGAAAAAGTAACAGAAAGAATTTATTCAAGTCTGTCCCCGGATCGTTTGACCTGGACATCTGCTTTTTATCATCTGCTGATCCTTTCCCAAAAAAAAGAAGTTGTCCAAAAATGGTTGATCGCTAATACCGAACAATGGTCTTCTCTTATTAACCATATTGTAAAAAAAGGACAGGAGTTGGGACAAATCCGGACGGATGTGGATGCCCGGATCATGACCAACGTGATGATGGGGATTGTAATGGGGTACGATATCCTTTTCATGATTGACCGGCATGTGAATAAAGAGGAAATCAATCTGATTTATGACTGGATGTTTGTGTAAAAAAACAGCATGTAGAAAAACCAATCGCATAGCGGCTGGTTTTCAGGTTTTACCTTGAACGATGCTTGTTACATTTCGGTACACAGGCCTCTGGGATTTTGTGTGGAGTAATGCCTTCCGGCAGTATATTTTCACCCAATTTCTGAATGGCTTGTTCAAGCTGTTTCCTGACGGCGGTCGAATCTTGCGATGAGCATAAAGGCTCTTTCAGATACAGATTGACATTAAAATTTTCCTGTTCGTTTTCTTAAAAGAGATTTTAAATTTATTATTTTTATATAAAATTTAAATATTGCAATTGATTTATTTATGTTCATATTTATATGCATGTGATTTTAATGTAAGGGAGTAATCATCGAGGAGGTTTGTGCATGCCTGATCATGCCGGGATTTATAGAGAAAAAGCAGAAATGTATCATCAACTTGTTTCAAAACAACCCGGTGTGGCTCCCATTCTGGAAAAAATCAGGCCATGGGCAAGGATTGGAAATAATGGATCTTGGTGCGGGAACGGGGAGGCTTGCTTGTGAACTGGCGCCCGAAGCCGAATTTGTTATTGCGCTTGACCAATCCTCAGCCGTGCTTGAGGTTACTGCAGAAAGACTGGAAAAGCCGGGGTTGGATAACTGGCAGGTTCAGGCAGCAGACTGCCGCAACCTTCCGGTGAGAGACGGTTGAGCGGATCTGATTGTATCCGGGTGAAGTATTTGCTACGTGGCCAGTTCCAATCACCCGGACTGGAGACAAAACCTGGAGCAGGTTATGACTGAAACGGCACGTGTGTTAAAGCCCGGCGGTACCATGGTCATTTTTGAAACCATGGGTACAGGAACAGAGAAACCTGAACCTCCGGATTTTTTGCGCAATTATTATATTCTTTTGGAAAAGGAATATCATTTCGCTCATACCCTTGCCAGACTGGACTATGATTTTGCGCATATTGATGAAGCCGAGCAGTTAACACGGTTTTTCTTTGGAGATGTGTTGGCGGATCAGGTAAAAGAAAGGAATCAGGTGCATTTGCCGGAATGGGCAGGGGTATGGTGGCGCGACTTCTGATAAAAGGTTATAGTAGAACAAAGAGGGATAATGTCTAATCGATGAAGTTGCAACAGGAAAGGATGGAGTTTGCATGAAACAGGACTGGTATCAGCTTTTGACCAAAGTACGTGATGAACAACCTCTTGTTCACAATATCACGAATGTCGTTGTCACTTCTTTTACAGCCAATGGATTGCTTGCCCTGGGGGCATCTCCCGTTATGGCATATGCCAGGGAAGAAGTAGCGGATATGGCCCGATTGGCCCGTGCCGTTGTTTTGAATATTGGTACTTTGGATAACGAAGTGGCAGAAGCGATGATTCTTGCCGGCAAGTCGGCCAATCAGCATGGTGTGCCTGTTATTTTTGACCCGGTAGGTGTAGGAAGCACTGCGTACCGGCTGGAAGTGGCTGAAAAGATTTTATCCCGGGTGAAAGTGACTGCCATTCGCGGAAATGCGGGAGAGATTGCCGGACTGATCGGGAAAAGCGGCATGACCAGAGGAGTAGACGCACTGGACACGGGAGCTGTCGATCGTGTGGCCACTGCATCCGCCTGTGCCAGACAATACAAAACGATTGTAGTCATGACGGGAAAAGAGGATATTATTACGGATGGCGACACGCATTATCTTGTCCAAAACGGCCATCCCATGCTGACAAAAGTTACCGGAACCGGATGTTTGCTGTCCTCTGTTCTGGGAGCGTTTGCCGGGGTTGAAGAAAATCATTTGCTGGCAGCGGTTTCCGCGGTGGCAAGCTACGGGGTGGCAGCTGAACTGGCCTCCAAAGAAGCCGGGGAAAAAGGTCCGGGTCATTTTCAGATGCTGTTCCTGGATCAATTGGACAGGCTTTCTGAAGAGGATCTGGTCTCTTTGGGGCGCATTCAGGAAATCTGTCGATCATAAGGTAAATGTTTCACAAATCTGACGGTGGTCAAAAACGGAGATGACTGGCAGGAAGGGATGGTGCTAAGCTGAAAGCAGCATCCCGTCAGTTCCATCTTCCGTTTGCTATTGTATAGCGTCTTGTTTTTTCCGAAATTTGGATTTAGTCTGAAAGGATGAATGCCTGATGAAAACTGCCGATCTGTGTGACCATTATGCAAATCAGTTAAGTGTATGTGAAGATGTGTTTCAATCTTTCGGAAAGAAAAAACGTTTTTTTGGACCGATTGAGACAGTAAAGGTTTTTGAGGATAATGTACTGGTCAAGGAAGCACTGAACACCATTCCCGCAGGCTCCGTACTGGTTGTGGACGGAGGCGGGTCAAAACGGTGTGCGCTTATGGGGGATCGCCTGGCAGCGATCGCCGTGAAACGGAATCTGGCTGGAGTTATTATCAATGGCTGTATTCGCGATTCAGCAGATATTGACAAAATGGATATCGGTGTGCTGGCCTTGGGGAAAAATCCGTTAAAAAGCCGGAAAGAAGGGAAAGGAGAGCGAAACCTGACGGTTTCTTTTGCCGGGGTACATTTTAAACCGGGCTGGTAC
>JBAVDL010000061.1:0-6733 GCA_049587175.1 Thermoactinomyces sp. | reverse complement strand
AGATTTTTACCCTGATTGCGTTTGTCGTTTTGGGAGCAGGATTGATGTTTGGACTGATCCCCGTGGACAACCCTCCGCACCTGTCTAACCTAACGGCACATGGTGGCTTTTTGCCGCTTGGATGGATGGGGCTTGTTACATCCCTTCTGATCGTCATCTTTTCCTATGGAGGAACGGAAATGGTGGGACTGACGATTACGGAAATGAAAAATCCCGAACAGTCCTTGCCCAAAGTCATAAAGAGTGTCATTCTGCGGATTTGCCTGTTTTATGTATTTCCCTTGTTTATCATTATGGGGCTCATTCCGTGGAACGAGGTCGGGAGAGCGGGCAGCCCGTTTGTTCAGGTGTTTTCAACCGTTGGCTTTAAAGGGGTTGCCCACATTATGAACTTTATTCTGTTAATCGCCGTTACATCAGCTGCCAACACAGGTATTTATTCAAGTTCCCGGATTCTTTATTCGTTGGCCAGGCAAAAAGAAGCTCCGTCCATCTTTGCCCGCCTGAATAAGAAGGGGGTTCCGGTCAACAGCCTGATAGTTTCCGGAGCCAGTCTGTTCCTGGGCTCAATTGTAGCCTTGTTTGCGCAGGAAAATGTTTTCCAGTATCTGATGGGCATACCCGGATATTCAACAATCCTGCTCTGGATGATAATCTGTCTGGCACAGTTGAAACTGCGGAAACAATATCAGCAGATGCCTTTTTTCAAAGTTGCTCTTTATCCGTATCTGACCTTGATCACATTTGGAATATTGGCTGTAATTTATGTTACGCTGCTGCTTGACCCGGACAACATCGTTAACAGTATTGTGTATGTATCCTTGATGGTGGCATTAATTGTTGCGGCCAAACTGAAATCGGCCCAGCTCTCCGGTGAGCCAATGCCGGACACGCCAACATCCACCTCGTAACAAAACGGCCGACATTTTGCAGATAACCGGCTTCTGTGAGGCCAACAGATTAGATAAATTCAAGCGGTTGTAGCAATCTCCGGGCTACAACCGCTTTACTTTACCTGCTTGCTCTGCGATGTAAAAATAAGATGGTTTTCTCCATTTTCACAGTCCCCCAGCCAAGCTATTCCTGTAATATCCAATGCCAAATGGCTCGGGCAACGCCATCTTCCCTGTTTGTTTCCGTTATCCAGTCGGCAACCTCTTTTACCGGATCCTGGGCATTTCCCATTGCCACGCCACAGCCTGCCTGCTGAATCATGGCAATATCATTAAGGCTGTCCCCTACAGCCATCACCTCATTCATTGTTATGTCGAGTCTGCGGCACAGATTGACCAGTCCTCTTGCCTTGTTAACTCCTGCTTTATTTACTTCAATGTTGGTCAGACTGGAATTGCTTATCTCAAGCTGACGGATTCGGGAAAGCTCCTCCAGAACTTTTTTTCTTATCCGATCATCTTCAATATCAAATCCAAATTTCAGCCACTGGTGTGACGAGATATCTGCCGGCAATTCTTCAACCCATATCTTTTCAGTAGTCACAGCCCAGAAACTGGTTCTGTATTTTTTCGTTAACTCCCACATTTTCTCAACACTGGAAACTTCAAGCGTATTTCTTTCCACCAGGTTCCCTTGACCATCCCAGACCTCGCTTCCATTTAACGTAACAAGACCGGAGTCAAGTTGAAGAGATTCAGCCACGGGTGAACAAGTAAGGATAGATCGACCGGTACTTAATATGACGTGAACTCCCTTTTCGCGGGCCTCTGCAATCGCTTGACGATTCGCACCGGAAATTTGTCCATTCTCATTTAACAGCGTTCCGTCGATATCCAAAGCAATAAGTTTTATATCCTTTTTTAATCTATTATTTATACCCACAATGCCTCCACCTTTCAATTAGTTAAAAGAAATCCAAACCAAAGAAAAGAGGTGGCTTTAAAGCTACCACCTGTCAAGGTTGTTGTTTCAATTTCCTCACTTCATTGAACTGACCAGAGTTGATTCTTCAAGGGATCGCATCCGTCTCATAGTCGGATTTATTTATGGAATTTTTGTCCAGGCCTGGCTCTTCCGCTGAAATATAGAGGAGTACGGATTTTTATTCATGACAGGTGTCAAAGCTGGCATCCCAATTTGCCCAGGAGTGGATCCAACCAATTATCATTTTATAAGCTATTGCCGGGAGAAGATTCTCACGATTAATGCCAATTTGGGCAATCCGGATTCTTGTCTCCCTGAAAAAGGCGAGTAATGGCACCTCCAACAAACGCGTAACATCCCGGTAAACTGTTTACTTGTCGCTTTCCGACCCGATTTTGCACTTTCTGTCTAATAAATAAAGGGAATCAGTTTTTTCGTCTTTTGCCTATATTGTTCAAATTCCTTTCCATATTTGTTTATGAGGTATTTGTCATGCAAAGGAATATTGTAAAAAACAAAAAACACGAACAACAGGGCCGGAACAAGAATAGACCAACTGTTTCTCGTAAGCAACGCAAAACCGGATACCCACACAAGGTCTCCAAAATAGTTTATATGAATCGCATACTTAAATAAACCCTTGGTATACAAATGTCCCTTGTTCCTTGGATCTTTTTTCCATCTTTCCCGCATCACTTCAGAAATGGTATTAATGAGAGAGCCGGTAATAAAGACAGAAATGGCCAGATAATCGATCCAGTCAATTGGCAGCTTGCTTGTACTGCCTAACAGGGTAAATCCAATATAGTAAATGGCAAAAGCTAACGGCACACTAACCGCCTCTTCCCAAGTGATCCCCCTTTTCAATAAAAAGAACATCATGTAATTCATGCGCAAGAAAACGACCAGACAAAATGAGAACAACAGGATTTTTCGCTCTTCATTCCCCTGTGAAAAACCCAATGCCTCATAGCCCTTGAAAAACAGGAACCAGGCTACAAACGCCAGGAAAAGACATTGCAAACCAAAAATAAGTATCCTTTGCGGCAGTGATTTGTCGGTCGACCCATACACGTTTCACAATCTCCCTTTCTCATTTTTAACAGATTTTTTTCTATAAAATTTTTTAGTTGTGGCTCTGTAACAAGGCTAAAACAACACCCTGTTGCAAACGAAAGGCTGATGCCGGGAAACATCAGCCTTTTCCTTTTATATAACCTTAATCTTCCACATTCAAAACATCTGCATAATTTTCCTCAACAATGGTGGCACAGCGGCTGCACAGATCAGGATGGCTGGCGGTTTTGCCGACCGACGGCGAAATCATCCAGCAGCGCTCACATTTTTCACCTTCTGCCACATGGACGGTCACTTTTACTTTTTCCTCATCCGAAACGCCGGTTGAAGGTTCATTGAGGATAACACCAGACACAATAAAGAGTTGATCCAGATCACTGACGGACGCAAGCAATTGTCCCGCTGCGGGACTTGGAGTCAATTCAACCGCAGCGCCCAGTGAATTTCCAATCAATTTCTTTGCCCGCGCTTCTTCCAGTTGTTTCAATACAATGTCACGGATCGCAAGCAACTGATCCCATTTTTGCTCCAGGTTCTCATCCAGCCACTCTTCATGAGCAACAGGAAAATCACAGAGCTGGACACTGACCTCTTCTGCACCCGGTACATATTTCCACACTTCATCTGCCGTATGCGGCAAGATGGGGCTGATGATTTTTACCAGCGTCAGCAATGTTTCATACAAAACAGTTTGTGCGGAACGGCGAACTTTTGCATCAGTCGGCAACACATACAACCGGTCTTTCAGGACATCCAGATAGAACTGGCTTAAAAACACGGTGCAGAAATGATGAACATGATAATAGACATGGTGGAAATCATATTCATCATATGCTTTGGTAATGCGCTTAACCAAACGTTGCAGTTTGGTGAGCGCAAAACGGTCCAGTTCCGTCAATTCATCTGCATCAACCAGATCGGAATCCGGTTGGAAGTCTTTAAGGTTCCCCAACAGGAACCGGAATGTATTTCTGATTTTCCGATAAGCCTCTGCTGTCTGTTTCAGAATGTCGTCGGAAATCCGCACATCGGCCTGGTAGTCGGACGAAGCCACCCATAACCGCAAAATATCTGCACCGTACTGTTTGATTACTTTGGCCGGAGCAATCACATTCCCCAGTGACTTCGACATTTTCCGCCCTTCTCCGTCCAGGGTAAAACCATGGCTCAGCACTTCCCTGTAAGGTGCCCTTCCTTTTGTGGCCACTGCTGTGGACAGAGATGAATTAAACCAGCCGCGATATTGGTCCGATCCTTCCAGATACATGTTTGCCGGCCAGGTTAACTCTTCTCTTTGGGCCAACACGGCACGGTGGCTGCTCCCGGAATCAAACCAGACATCCATTGTATCGGTCTCTTTGCGGAACGCCTTGTGTCCGCACTCCGAACAGGACTGGTTCGGGGGCATAAGCTCTTCAACCGGTTTTGCATACCACACGGACGATCCATGTTGGGCGAAGAGGTTGGCAATATGCTCAATCGTCTCTTCCGTAATATGGGGATGGCCGCATTTTCTACAATAGAAGATGGGCAGGGGAACACCCCAGATCCGCTGCCGGGAAATACACCAGTCACCGCGGTCGGCAATCATGTTGTGAATTCGGATTTCTCCCCAGGATGGCGTCCATTTGACACGTTTGATCTCTTCCAGCATTTGTTTGCGAAAGCCGTCAATCGAAGCAAACCATTGTTCTGTGGCCCGAAAGATTACCGGTTTTTTGGTACGCCAGTCATGAGGATACTGGTGGGTAATAAACGTTAATTTTAACAGACATCCGGCTTCTTTCAACTTTTCCGTTACTTTTTTGTTGGCATCTTCGTAAAATAATCCTTCAAACCCGGGAGCCTGTTCTGTCATCCGTCCTTTTTCATCCACCGGACAAAGAACCCCCAGATTATATTTCTGCCCGATGGCAAAATCTTCTTCCCCATGTCCAGGAGCCGTATGGACACAACCGGTTCCGGCATCCAGCGTGACATGGTCACCCAAAACAACCGGACTTTCCCTGTCATAGAATGGATGGCGGCAGACAACTCCGGCCAGGTCTTTTCCTTTCATGACAGAGACAATTTGATAACCGGAAATTCCGACCGTTTCCATTACTTGTGGCAACAGTTCTTTTGCCAGCAGGAGTTTACGCCCGTCTGCTTCCACCAGACAGTATTCAAAGTCTTCATTCAGTGCAATACCCAGGTTGGCCGGAATAGTCCAGGGGGTGGTTGTCCAGATCACCAGATAGGTATTTTCTTCCGGAATAACCCCGTTCCCGTTTATTACCGGAAAGGTAACATAAATCGAGGCAGAACGCTTGTCCTGGTATTCAATTTCTGCTTCAGCCAGTGCCGTTTCCGAAGAAGGAGACCAGTAAATGGATTTCATTCCCCGGTAAATATGACCTTTTTTGACCATTTCACCAAACACTCGAATCTGTTCCGCCTCATATTCCGGTTTCAGGGTAAGGTAAGGATTATTCCAGTCCCCTCGAACTCCCAGACGTTTAAATTGCTCTTTTTGCTTATTGATGAACGACAGGGCATAGTCCCTGCACATTTCACGAAACTTGACAGGATCCGCATTCTTGCGATCCACTTTCTTTTTGCTCACAACGGCGTGTTCAATCGGCAAGCCGTGGGTGTCCCAACCAGGAATATAGGGAGCATAATACCCTTTCATGGATTTGTACCTGACAATGAAATCCTTCAGTGATTTATTCAAGGCATGGCCTATATGCAGATCACCATTGGCATAAGGAGGACCATCATGCAGAATGAATTTTGGGCCTCCCTTCCGTTTTTCCAGAACCTGCCCGTAAATATCAATCTCATCCCACCATTTTTGCATTTCCGGTTCACGATTG
The DNA here is from genome assembly GCA_049587175.1 of Thermoactinomyces sp. Classification (GTDB taxonomy): domain Bacteria; phylum Bacillota; class Bacilli; order Thermoactinomycetales; family Thermoactinomycetaceae; genus Thermoactinomyces. The sequence continues at coordinate 920 of JBAVDL010000061.1, read as the reverse complement.
GGCAAATTCCCGCGCATGGGAAAATCGGTTTTGGGCAGATTTAAAGTTTTTCCGTAATTTGGCATCTCCGTTCACTCCTTTATGTAAAAAATAACCCGGGACATATTTTTAAACATAAAAAAACCTTCTTCATCCTCTAGGGACGAGAAGGTATCCCGCGGTACCACCCTAATGGTTTTGATCCTATCCTGACTGGAAACAAAACCTCTCAACCATCCTTAACGTGGATGACGCGGTCGACCTTACTCTGTTTTCAGGTGACAGTTCCAGGGTGATATTCGACAGAAACCCGGATTAGGCTTACACCATCCCTAATTCGCTGAAACACGAGTTTATCTATCTACTCTTCCCTTTCCTAACCTTTAGCCATAATTCTTGTTTACCAATCATCCAGAACAACGGCATGTCCATTAAAACATCGCTTTTTTCTTCAGTTTTCTTGAAGTTCTGCGCAACTCGCGGCGCGGTTCATCATCTTCATAATAGGAAGAGGCTGCCACTTCATCCATGACGGAGGTATCTTCCATTTTGTTCATGCTGCTAAAATCCTGATATTCCTGGGTAGCAAAATCCTGATACTCCTGGGTATTAAAGTCCTGATACTCTTGTGTGGCCTGATCCATCATCATGTCAGTCTGGTTATGCTCTGCATGTTTCTCCAGTTTTTTACCCTGTTCTTCAAGACCGGCCTCCAGCTCTTCCAGGGATTCCCAATCGGAGTTTTCCAGGATATCCAGATGGGATTGTACCAATGTACGGAAACGTGCCCGGTATACAGTCGCTTTCTGTTTCAGGTCAAGCAGTTCGCTGTGTACGGCACGTGCTTTTTGCAAGGCATCGTTGATAATGCGGTCGGCATTTTTCTCGGCTTCCTGAACAATCAGCTCGGCTTCTTTTTTTGCATTCAAGCGAACTTCTTC
>JBAVDL010000060.1:0-9380 GCA_049587175.1 Thermoactinomyces sp. | reverse complement strand
GGACAGACATGGTTGGAAACGAAGAAATGACCCTTGGAAAATACCGTCCGTTTTTCTTTAAAAATGAAAGCGCCGGTACCTGTTCGCTGTGAATGGTTTCATTTAATGCCGGATCCATGAGCGAATCAATCATGATCAGAATAACCGGTTTTCGCTGTCGCAGGAGCTCGGTTTCTTGCATTTCCCTTTGCTGTTCCAGTTGTCCTTTTTCCGGTACTTTGCTGAGCAGAACGGCAACCAGAATAAGGAGGACGATTATGGCCAGTAACGTCATTTTTCTATTCCTTCCTTTTTAACAGTTATTAACTATAGTTTGTGCGGAAACAGGCCAATTATGCCAAATGGTTTGACGATGACAGGCGCTTCCTGTACCCTGAATATAGAAGCTTTATCATCTGAAAATAACAGCAGGAAAGCAGAAAATCGTTAAAATCTCAAGAGGGGAAGGATAAATATGCACACGCTTCCAAAAGTGCCGGAAAACGAGATCAGAAACCGGATTGCCCAGCTTCAGACGACGCTTCAGGAATTGGAAGCAGACGGAGCGCTGATCACGCAAAACATCGATTTGTATTATCTTACAGGAACCATGCAAAATGGACTTCTGTTTGTTCCGCGAACAGGAGAACCCTGTTTTTATGTGAAGAAAAGTATAACCCGTGCTGAATTCGAAACCATCCTGACGGTTCAGCCCCTGGGCAGAATGAGGGAATTGGGAGAAAAAATTGAGGCAACATTTGGACCAGTTAAAAAATTGGCAATAGAAATGGATGTCTTGCCTTATGGCTTGGCCAAACGCTATCTTGGCATGTTTCCGCAGGCAGAAGCTGTCGATATTTCTTTCCCGTTGCGCCTGCAAAGAGCGGTCAAATCCGAATATGAACTGCGACAGATCCAGCAAGCGGCCATGCATGTAAATGAAATTGTTGCCTCCCTGCCAAGCTTTATTCAAAAAGGGAAAACCGAACTGGAACTGTCCGCCCAAATTGAACATGTTTTGCGGTGCAAGGGGAATATCGGGATTTATCGCATGCGCGGATATAATCAGGAACTTTGCCTGGGCATGGTCGCTTCCGGATCGGCAGCCGCCACCCCCACCTATTTTGACGGACCGGCAGGAGGCCTGGGAGTCCAGCTGGCCAGTCCCCAGGGAGCAAGCCCCAAACCTATGCAAGCGGGGGAACCGATTCTGGTCGATATTGCCACAACAGTAGAAGGCTACCTGATCGACCAGACCCGCCTGGCTGTCATCGGTGAATTGGATCCGGAATTGGAACGGGCCTATGAAGTGGCCATCTCCATTATCAGGGAAGTGGAACAGATGGGGAAACCGGGAGTCGAATGGCAAGCCCTGTATGCCAGGTCGCTGGAGATGGCGGAAGAAGCAGGCCTGTCCAATCATTTTATGGGCTATGGCCCCGATCAGGCCAAATTCCTGGGACATGGTGTCGGCCTGGAAATGGATGAGCTGCCGATCCTGGCCAAAGGCTTCCGCCAGCCGCTTCAGGAAGGAATGGTACTCGCCGTCGAACCCAAATTTACCTTCCCCGGCCGCGGAGTCGTCGGTATCGAGAATACGTACCTGGTCACCAAAGACGGTTTAAAAGCCATCACCATCGCTCCGGAGGAAATCATCCGGATTCCGGAGTAAAGGGTGGATGCCATCCTTCCAAAAAAGAATTTCGTAACCGATAACCGGATTCGGGAATAAGATGTGGGAGAAAAGTCAAGTCACATCCCCAAAAAACAGCATTATCCGCCCAAATCACCGAGTTATCCTCACCATCAGCACTGCCTGCTCATAAGATAACTTGACTGGTCCCTGACCCTTGTATATCAAGTGCTCGAGCAAGGAAGGGTGGCATCATTTGAGTAACCGTAAAGGCAACTCCTTGTTGACCAACCGGGAGAGGGAAGTTTTTGAGCTTTTGGTACAAGACAAAACTACAAAGGAGATTGCCCAACAACTTTTCATCAGCGAGAAAACGGTTCGAAACCATATCAGCAATGTGATGCGGACCATTTGCGGAAAAGGGGACTACCCTGGTTAGTGCGGTTGAGGGATTCAATATCTGCGGTATGTCCTTATTCCGTCTTATTAACCTTAAAATGCTAATCAAATCGAAGGATTCTGTGAAAAAGCTCTCAATTGCCGTTAAACCCATAAAAGTCTGTGAACCTCCCGGGATTTATGCATGATTGGAGGTTTACAGACTTTTTATGATTTTGCTAAACTGAAAACAGTTGATATTACTGGTGTTCACACACGGGTTTAGTTGAATCCATATTGGTATTGAAATCCTGTGGGCGACGGTAGCCAGGTATCTGATCTTACAAGGTTTAGTTGTATCCATATTGGTATTGAAATCCTTTAAAATCGATTAAAACTAGGTATCCTTCCTCGAGTTTAGTTGTATCCATATTGGTATTGAAATTTTAAAAGCACCCCTTTACATGATTGATAAGAAAAGGTTTAGTTGTATCCATATTGGTATTGAAATTGCGGACACCATGCATCATAGTATTCGGATTGATCAGTTTTGTTGTATCCATCCTTGCTTTTTTCAATCACCAATTCTATGTTTTAATCATGATTTGGAAAATCTGCTTGGTAAATAGATAAAGAACAGAACGATCATCTAAAAAAAGAGAGCTCCCCAATTACTCGGGTGCTCTCTTTTTCTGCGATAAAGATTTTGCCTTAATTATTAATCAATACTTGGGATATCCGGTGATACAAATATCCTCTCCAAACCGTTCAACAGTAATATTTTCAAGCTCAACAGCCAAAGCCATCCGTTCAAATCCCCGGCCTGAAATCGGTGTAATGCTTTCCTTGCCGCCAAGTAATTTGGGGGCTATAAAGGAAACCACTTTCCCTACAAGTTTGGCTTCAAGCATCGACCAATTCAGTCCTCCGCCGCCCTCAAGCAATACGGATAGAATTCCGTTTTCAGCCAGATATTTCATTGCTTTTACCAGATCGACCTGTGGTCCGCTGCCCGTGCGAATTACCTTTACTCCACGTTCAATCAGTTGTTTTTCCTTTTCTGTGTCTGCTTTGTCCGTACAAAATACCCAGGTTGGGGCTTCTTTCGTAGTTGTCACCAGTGGAGTATCCAGTGGGATCCGCAACAAACTGTCGGCTACAATACGGGTTGGATTTTTGCCCCCGCCCCCGGGCAGACGGGTAGTCAAACTTGGACGATCTTTTAAAACGGTTCCGATCCCGACCATAATCCCATCGTTCCAGTGACGCATATAATGTACGTTTTCTCTTGAATATTCATTGGTTACCCATTTGCTGTCGCCGTCTGCAGTGGCAATTTTTCCGTCCAGGGTCATGGCTGTTTTCATTGTCACAAGTGGCATCCCGGTCCGCTTGTAATGTTCCAAAGCCAGCTCTTTCGTTTTTTCATGATTCACAATAAGAGACCTCCATTTTTTACAAAGTAAATTTATATACGAATTTATACAAATCAGTCCGGCTGGTTAACAGACAATATTCTACCAGTTTGCTGGAAGCGTCAAATGTTTTTCTTGCAATCCTTGCAACCGGAACGTCTTCTGGCATTTCCAAAAGTTTAATCTCTTCGTCAGCAGGTTTATCTATAGTTAAAACTTCTTCACACGAGATTGGTTTTCTCCCAAAAGATTCCAGGGTTTTATACAGACTGAGTTCAGGATTCTGTTTAACTCCTTCAAGAACTTTTTCCACTTTGTTAAGTGGCAGAGAGTTCGGGAGATAGGAGTGCGATATGGAGATCGGTACACCATCCCTCAATTGCAAAACCTGATAAAGCAATACTGGCGGTTGCAACTCCAGACGCAACTCTTCCGGCAGGTCTTCTGAAGAATTGAGAATGCGAAGGTCAAGATATTTTTTGGTTGCTTTGGTTACATGATCCCTTCCAAATCCTCGACGCGTCGAAGAGAACCGGCCTAAAAGCCAGTCAGTGGTAACATCTAAAACATCCGCTAATTTCACCAGCATATCATTTGGCGGGCTGCTGTACTGGTTTTCATAATTTGAAATCGTTGCTTTCGTTGTGCCAACTAATTCGGCGAGTTTTTCTTGCGATAAGTTTTTCATCTTTCTGGCAGATCGCAAACGAGCAGAAAGCATTTACTTCACACCTTTCAGACGACTACGGGAACTGTACAAGCAAATTGTACACTTTTTTCACAAAGAAAACAATGTACAAATAAATTGTATAAATCGGGTTGACATACAAAAAAATTGTATGATATATTGAAGCCAAGAAATACAAGATATTTGTACTTTGCCAAAGGTGGTGTTTTGATGAACTTTGCTTTGAAACAAGCCAGACTGGAAAAGGGATTAACTCAATTGCAATTGGCGAAGTTGCTTGGTTATAAAGGTGGCCAATCTGTTTCAAACTGGGAAAACGGTCGAATCAAACCACCTTTAATCATTGCCTCAAAAATAGCTGAGATTTTGGGAAAAGATATAGAGTCTCTTTTTTTTGAGGAAAATGTACAAGAAACTCATATGAAAGGAGGAGAAAAATATTGGAGTATGAAGAAGTAAAACGAATCAGCATGAATGGTGAAGAAATCTGTGAGATCTTCATGGCTCTGGATACACAAAGAAAATGGATCGAAAAAAACTTGCAAGACTCCAGGGAGAATGCACCGGATATTGTTCCGTACTGGGAGAAGCGGCTGGAAACAGTTCAAAACATTCGCCAATCTTTTTACCAAAAAATATTTCCCAGTCTGGAGGCGGTGTCATGATGAAAGCTTTCGGGTTTGTAGACCGGGGAGTACCGAAAGTGAAGATGCACTTGATGGATCAAGTCACATTAATCATGACGCTGGAACAATTTGCCGAACATATGAAAGCCGGTTCACCTTTCAGCCCAGAGATGAACCGGTTGCTTGAAAAAATCCTGGTCAGATCAAGGATAACACACGTCGTATCAGGCGGCAATCAGGGAAGGGAGAGATTAACATGAGCCGGTTCAGGCAAAAGCGTGTTCAGGTTGGTGATGTGCATTACATCGATGGCGATAAGGTGACCGTGATCGCAATTTCCGGAAATCAGGTCTGTTTTGAATTTGAAGAGCGGTTTCCTGGAGATTGCCCTCAACATTGGGTTGACCGCGAGTTTTTCTTTGAAATGGTTGGAGGATATTGAGTCAGATTGATGCTTTTTGTTTTCAGCAGGATGCCTGGCTGGAATGGTTCGTGGCGGGGATCGATCAAAACTTGGAAAGGATGGTCAGCATGTTCAAAAAAGGAAGCATTGTGAGGATTGGCGTCAATCAGGCAAAGGTGATCGACATAAAACACAGCCAAGGTTCGGGGTTTGTCGTACTTACCCAAAATCAAAAGGGACAATATGCCGTCCATTATTACACAGAATACGGATTCAGCACGGGTTTTTACAGTGAGGATCCGGAGCAGGCAAGAGCGGAATTTGCAGCAAGGAGGTAGAGGGTTGGGCAGCTTCGGCTGCCATTTTTCATATCAAAAGGGGGAGCGGGGAACATGGCAAATCCTCAACCTGATAAATTCACAAAACTGAGCAATGAGTTATTTGAAGCAATTATGACCACAGATTTTACCAAAAGACAACGCAACATTTTGGATTTTGTTATTCGTATGAGCTATGGATGCGGAAAAAAGGCAGCTCTGCTCCGGCCATCCGATTTTGAGTTGGTTGGTGTGCGCAAGGGACATGTTAAACGGGAGCTTGATTACCTGGTTCAATCAAAAGTATTGATAGTTTATAACGATCGGATACAACTTAACAAGAATTATGATCAATGGCGAGTGAGTCTGGTAACCTGTTTCAACCAGGATAAATTTAAAAAAGTAATCAAACGAAATTTGGACGATAAAACAGATCCCAAAACAGTAACTGGCTATGTAAGTGAGTTGCCAAAACAGGAATCAGATGGTTACCAAAATGGTAACTCAGTTGTTACCAAAACAGTAACCGACATATCCCCAAATTCAAGTAAAGACAAAGAGTTTGAGCAACCGAAAGAAACAGTAAAGAAAAGTAAAGAAAGTATTGCTGCTATTGCCAATGATTTAACACCTGAACAACAAAAAGCCATCAAAGAAGTGGTTGAGTACTGGAGAGATAAGCAAAAGGCTATTTATGTTTCAAATGCAGATCTAAGCATGATTAATGACTTGATTGTAAAAAAACACATTTCTGCAAATACGATCATTGAAGTTATTGAAGAATTATACAGCAGATTTGAAGAACAAAACCAGAATAAGCCTTGGAAGAAAATCAAAAGCATCAAATACTTTGTTGACCGGATCTTTGAAGTGCATCACGAAAAGACAAATCCAAGGCCAATCAATAACGTGACTCCGTTCAGAAAACAACGCCGACGACCTCGCAAACCTGATGATTTACCAACGGTATTGCGTCCTGAATATCAAAATAAGATCGATCATTCCCCGGAAAATGATGAAGAACTTGAAAAGCAGAAAAAAATCTTTCAAGAAAAAATCCGTATGCTGAAAAACCAGGCCAAGAGGGAGATGACAACATGAGCCTGCCAGCGGGTTTTGAACAAATCGACTTGTTCGAGTGGTCAGCACCTAAGCCAAAGCATAAACGGCGGCAGAAATCAAAAAGCGTGCTGTATCACTGTCCAAAGTGCAAAAGAACCATCGGGATCGATGTCCCGGTCATCGCGATTGTTTGCGGATGCGGCCGGAGAATGATTACCACAATTAAGAAGGGATGAGCGGGATGGAACAGTTCCTTCTGTCCGGATTAGATGTTGAGGAATTGCGGGAGCTGAACCGGAAAGCAAAGGAAGCATTGCTTGTGGCAGAAACGAAACTGGAGGAACAGACCTGTAAGGTGATTCACCAAAATGGAGCGGTCATAAGCTTTACCAGCGATGGACAAACCACCATTCTGAATTCCTGCGGAGCGCAAATTGAGATTCACGGGAGAGAACTCACGGTGAATGGGGAGAAGGCGGAAAGGCCGGTTTTTGATCACGACCAAATCCAAGTGTTGGAAAAGGCGATTCAGCTTCTGAAACACTTGCGGATGGTATCCGGGCTGGAGATCGGGTTTGTCCAGGGCGATTTTGAACCGGCCGATTTGGGATATGTTCTTGTTCCGGCCAGGGACGTGGAAGCAGAACGGACAAAGATGAAACAGTTCATTGCGATGTGTGAGCAGTTGATTGCCAACGGATAAAGGCAACTGGAAATAAAATTGCCTAGGATGATCGGGTACATCATCCAAGGCATAAAAACATTTGAAAGGAGTGTTTGGGATGTCCGTATATCAAAACTTGCCCAGAAAGCGAAGTTTGACTGATAAAGCCGTGATTGGCATTGTCGGGCTGATTGCGATGGTCATCATTTCGTTGTCGTTTAAACACACTTCCGAGATTGCTCAAATACTGGCTCTCCCACCGTTGGGGACCGCTTTTTTAGTCGAAGTCCTGTTTGGATCTCTCCTGTTTTTACGGGCCAGACAACGCGCTTTACAACTGAATGTCCCGCTATTCCTTCATCTTGGCTACTTTGCCGCTTTTACCCTGGTCACCGCCACCAATATCTATGGGCTTTCGGTCAAAAACATCATCCTGGGTCCCGTTTTTGGACTCTCGATTTCCGGTTCGATGTGGCTGATGGAAAACGTCCTGGTTTGGCTCTGGACGTCAGCCCATCAGCCTTATGAGAAGAGTATCCGCCAACGGATGCAGGAAGCAAAGCGGGAAATCCGGGAAGAAAAGGCCATTCAACAAATCGAGTGGATGAAATGGGAAGCGCGGAAACCGGATCTCCAGTTGATCCGGAAGGCCAGGGCAGCCGATGAGAAAAGAAAAGAAGTGGTGGGAGACGGTCTCCCCGAGTTCTTCTGCCAGGAGAAAGAACCCATCAAGGAAATGGTAGCCGAATTGAAGGATTCGGAGTCAAAGATCATGGTTCAGAAAGAACCGGAGCCAAAGCAGGAAGCAGAACGTGCCGCAGAGGTGATCCCAATTAAAAGACAGATCGGCTTTCATATAGAGCCCTCAAAACCAAAGCCGGGCTCGTCCCCTCTCTTTCAACCGAACCTGGAAGCCAGGGCCAAAGCGATCCAGACGGCGAAGCAACTGAAAGAACAGCTGGGAAGACTTCCCAAAAAGCGTGAGCTGATTGAAAAAGGATTTACGGATCATTACGCCAGAATGGCTCTCAGTGAGCTGAAAAATCGCTAGACTTTAGCTTGGGAGACGAGAGGAGACGTCTCCCAAAGATACAAATGAGCAATTCTTTAATCTTTCAATACCAATATGGATACAACTAAACAACATAGTTTCGCTTTGTATTATATTATTCAGTATTATTTCAATACCAATATGGATACAACTAAACAATTGAAAAGGAGTAGATAACATGTGGGGTTCAGATATTTCAATACCATCATGGAAACAACTAAACGGATGAAGTAACCAATATATACAGTCCCTAGATCCATTTCAATACCATCATGGATACAACTAAACCCCAACACAATATAATGCTCATCATCCATTTTATAAATTTCAATACCATCATGGATACAACTAAACGCGAGTACGGAACCCAACTCAAAATGGCTGGGTATGAATTTCAATACCAATATGGATTCAACTAAACCCGTGTGTGAACACCTGTAAAATCAATCACTTTCAGTATAGCAAAAATAAAAAAAGTCTGTGAACCTCTAATGATGCAAAAATCCCGGGAGGTTCACAGACTTTTTTGTTTAAAACCGATACTGGCTCATCATAGGTTTTAACAAAATGTTCATATTGTTTCAAATAAACTTGACTGAATTTGGATGGCTCTGTCGAATAATTACATGTATGCAATAAAAATTAAAAAGCGAATCTGCTTCAATCCAGTGTAATTTAAAGAAAATGGGGATGTTTCTTTTCATGCGTGTAGAAGTGAAATTTCATCTAGAGCAGGAAGTCTTGCTGACTTATGATCTGAACTACTATATAAGCAGTTATATATATCAATGTATTCATCAGGCTGATCCCGAGCTGGCTCATTGGTTGCATAACACGGGTTTGGAATATCAGGGAAGAAGATACAAACCTTTTGTGTTTTCCAGATGCTATTTTCCTTCCAAAGTAAATCTGGTCTCGGTCATGAAAGTGAAGGGAACACTTTCCTTTCAGATTGACTCGATTTTGCCGGAGGTGGTTCAACGATTTATTGAGGGCGCATGGACAAAAGGGCACCTGGACTTGTTGGAATGGAAGTTTCCGCTTCAGGAAACCAAAATCCTTCCTCCGGTATCTTTCCGTGAAACCATGGTTTATCGTGCGTTAAGCCCGATTGTGGTTCCGATTCAGAAAGATAATCAGGTGGTCTTTTGCCATCCCTTGGAC
>JBAVDL010000059.1:0-4814 GCA_049587175.1 Thermoactinomyces sp. | reverse complement strand
GGCGGGGATGGGCGCCATGCGCGTGCTGATGATCCAAAAGGAAATGTGCTTCTCCCCTTTAAACTTCCGACGGGCCAGGGCAAATCCCCCCAGCGTGCCCAACACCAGGGAAATCCCGGCGGAGATGACGGAAGCGATCACGCTGTTTGTCAGGTAGTGGAGGAATTTTCCCCGTTCGGAGAACATGTAGGCATAGGTGTCGAAATGGGGTTTGAAAAGAAATTTGGGCGGCATCGAAAACATGCCGGCCTGGGTTTTCAGGGAAGATAGCACCATCCAGAGGACGGGAAAGAGCGCCCATGTCAAAGCGATCCCCGCCAGGGCGTACAAAACCAGGCCGATCGCCAATTTTCGAAAGCGCGGGGCCATTCATGCTTCCCCCTTCCGCATGAACCGGACAAACAGCTGTCCCAGGATGATCGTCACAAAGAGCATGGTCAGACCCAGGGCGGCGGCCGACCCGAAGTCCTGGAATCGAAAGGCCACTTCCATCAGGTGAAAGCCGATAATCTTGGTGGAGTCGGCGGGTCCTCCCTCGGTCGCGATTTTGATGGTGTCGACAAAGCGGAAAATGTCCATCATGCGAATCAGCAGCGCGAGGACGACCGTCCGGGAGATCAGCGGGAAGACGACATGGATCAGCTTCCGCCAATAACCCGCTCCGTCCACTTCCGCCGCCTCCAGCACCTCCTCCTGAAGCGACTGCAAACCGGCGTACACGATGATGGTGATCAGGGGCGACCACTCCCACACGTCCATGAGGATGATGGCGGGAAGGGCCGTGGAAACATCCCCCAAAATCTCGGTCTCCACGCCGATCAGCCGAAACAGCCACGCGTACAGGCCGTACGTCGAATTGAGCATGAACCGGCCCAGCAGCCCGACGACCACCGGGGCGACAAAGAGGGGAATCATCCACAAGGTCAATATCGCGTTTCTCGCCCGCGGAAGCTGATGGATCAGCAGGGCCATTCCGACCCCGACCGCCATTTCAAGGGACAAACCGCACAAGGCGTAAACCGCCGTGCGGCCCCAGGAGGCCCAGAACGTATCACTGGTCAAAACGTTTTTCCAATTTTTCAGCCCGTTGAATGCCGGTTCGTCGAAGGACAGCGTGAAATCCATCATGCTGGCATATATCATGTACATCAGCGGAAAGATGCTGATCATCGCCAGCAGCACCAGGGACGGAAGCAGCATCCAGAATTCCGTCGACCATTTTCCCGTCCCTTTTTTTCTTTGGACGCGAACCGACGGGCTCGCGTCCAAAAGCATCGGTTGCTGATATCCGTTCTCCTTGATGTTCAGGCTCATCGGATCCCTTCTCCCTCAAGTCCTCTCGGCGCGCTTCAGTTTCCGGTCGCCTCATCCGATTTCTCCGCGATCGCTTTCACCGCTTGTTCCGGACTTTGTTTGCCCGCGATCATCTTGGACAGTTCGGTAAAAATGTAGGTGTCGATCTGCGGCCACTGGGGAATTTTCGGACGCATATAGGTGTTTTCCGGTTTCCACGCTTCCAGCACCGCTTTCATCGAAAGCAGGTTCGGCATTTCCTCGGCTTCTTTCGTCCCGGCCTCCATCCCCCTTTTCACGTCGGGAAGCGCATATACGGAGGAACGGGTCGGCGTCGAACCGCCCTGCTCGGATTTCAAAATCATGTACTGGGTTTGCGGAGACGTGGCCCACACCAGGAACAGCCAAGCCGCTTTCTTTTCCTCGTCGCTGGCGTATTTGTTGATGCCGATGCCGGTACCGCCAAAGATGTTCGCGCTTCTGACCTTCCCCTTCGGCAGAATCGTCCAGCCGACCTTTCCGGCCACCTTGGACTTTTCCCCGCTTTCAAACATGGCGGAAAACTCGTGCCACTCGGGAGCCATGGCGATTTCGCCGGCGGCGAAGGCCTCGGCCAATCCGTTCCAATCCCAGGAGGTGCTTCCCGGTGCCGCCTCCTTCAACAGCTTGTTGTAAAATTCGGCCGACTCAAGGGCTTCTTTGGAGGTCATCGCCGATTTTCCGGGATTGCTCGTCCCGATCGTGCCCACATCCTTTTTCTCGAAATAATCTCCCCCGTTGGCGGCCAGAATGTTGCTGAAATCGCACATCAATGAATCGTACTGCTTGGCCTGGTGACCCGTTCCGTATTTCACCTCGGTGATGACGCCCTCTTTCACTTTTTGATTGATCCACTTGGCAATCTCGTAATATTGATCCCAGGTCATGCCGGGCCGGGGGGTCCAATCATACCCCTTTTCCTTCATGAACAAATCCTTGTATTTCTCGAACACATCCTTCCGATAGGCCAAAACCATCGTCGGATTGTCGTAGGGCAAAGCCAGCAGTTGCTCCTTGTTTCCCATGTGCCCGAGGGCTTCCAACTGGACGGGGATGAAATCCTCCACTCCCCCGGGAATATGGGGCATGGTCGGTTCGTTGTTGAACAGGTTCAAATCCACGAAGTGCTGGGAATACTTGGCGAGAATCTGGTAAGGATCCGCATAGATGACGTGGTATTTTGAGGATTTGGCATTGAAATCGAGGCTCACCTTCTCGACGACCGTGCCCAGGTCGCTCTGTTCGATGTTGACCTTGATGCCCGTCACCTTTTCAAACTTGTCGATATTGGCGGCAATGGCCGAAGAAGGCGGGGTGTTCTCGGAAATGACATTGATCTGGATTCCCTTGAACTGTTGCCAATCAAAGCCTTCAGGCGCCTGGATTTTGGGCAGCCCTTCCACCCATCCCTCAAAGGGGGCGTCGACCCATTTGTCGGGATTGATTTGGTCGGCGTTCTTGCTCTTCGTATCGATGCTTTCTCCCCCCGAAGAGCACGCCGTCGCCAACATGACAAGCGCCAAAAGCAATGCGCCTAAGCGGAAGGCTCTTCGCTTCTTCATCTGCTTCCCCCCTGGGTGAGACGAGTTGTTGACGCTTTCATTATAGATCGAATTTCATGAATCGACGGAATGGAGATGGCGCATCTTTGGCGCATGCGGATGTGACAATTCTTTAAGATTTCCCGCCGGGAAAACCGAAAAACCCTTTCACCGGAAACAAAAGACACGCCTGTCGCGTGCCTTTTCACTTATCGCTTGAATGATTCGCACATGCCTGCGCCGACTTTCCCGGCGGGACAGGGCATCCGATTTTCTTTCATCACCGGATCAGCGAATAAAAACTGCTTCCGTTCTCCGGCGGAGGGACGGAAAAGAAATCAGCAACGGTGGCCGCGATGTCGGACAAGGTGTCCCGCTCCCCCACATCTCCGCCCCGCAGGGACTTGCCGTAGGCGAGCAGGAAGGTTTTTTCCCGGGTGTGCCCGCTGTGACCGATGGTCGGATCGTTGCCGTGGTCGGCGCTGATCATCAGCAGATCCTCCTCCGACATCCCCTTGAGGATGACGGACAAAGCCTTGTCCACTTCCATGATCTTTTGCGCATACCGGTCCACATCCTGGGCGTGTCCGGCCAGATCCGTCTCCTGCACCGTGGCCGCAATCAGCCCCTCTTCCACCCAATCCATGGCCTCGATGACGGACCGCATCACCCGGTCCGTTTCCACCGCCGGAATCCGCCGGGCCCCTTCGCAGGTGATCACATCCTGCATCTTTCCGATCAGGCAGACCTCTTTCCCCGACTCGACGAGAATGCTGCTGACCTGGGTCTTCGGATTGACGCCGTACCCCATATGGCGAACCTGATACCCGCGCCCATAGACGCCCGATTTCGGCGAATTCACCCCGACGAGCCCGTCGGAGCGCCGCTCGACGCTCTCCCGGATCCGCTCGGGGGAAACCCCCTTCCCGCCCAGGGCGATGACGCGGCTCACCTTCACCGCCGAGCGGACAATCTCGCCGATCCTCAGGACCTCGTCGAAGGAAATGCGGTCCAGGGGCGCCGTCACGTTGTAAATCTGGCCGTAGTCGGTTTCGATGTTGTCGGCGATCACCACGAGATCATTGACCAGAAGATAGGGCAGCGCCGGATCGGGGACCTCCACTTGGTATCCCCGCTGGGCAAGGGCAGCGCGAACCGTCTCCATATTTTTCGCGAAGGGCTCCCTCCGGGGTTTTCGGGGAGCGGTGCCCATGATTTCCTGGTGCCCCGCATAACTGTCGGCTCCGTCATGCTGCAGGCGCAGGGTGCCGAATCCCGCCCTGGGTTCGCCGGCGGCCGGTTTCAACCGGGGATGGCGCAAAATGCGGTTGATCCCCAGCCATTCCAGCTGCGGAATCCGGATCTCCTTCGCCCGATCCAGGATGTGACAAAAGGTGTTGGCTCCCCGGTCCTGCCTGCGCGACGGAAAGATGTCGTCCATCGCTCCGACTCCGAGGCTGTCCAAAATCAGGAGGATCGCTCGCCGTCTGCCCATTTTTCCGCCTCCTCCGTCAACGGTTTTCCCAAGCTGTCGTAGATTGCCTTCAGCGACGGCCGCCCCCGCTGGATTCCCTCCACCAGCGCCACCTGACTGCGCGTGACAAAGATTTGGGTGCGAAAAGCGAAAACCGCCGTGTCCCCCACTTCGATCCGGTGACCCGTCCGATCAAGCGCCCCGTAGTAATCGATGTACTGCGGCGGCGTCTCCCGCACCCGGACCCGGCAATCCATCATCCCGGGAAACGTCTTCCCGACGATCGCCTCCCTCGCCCGGGAGCGCCGGTAAAACCCGCCTCCGTACACATAGGCGCGCTCCCCGTCCAGATGGGAAACTTCGCTCACATACACCATGGCCGGCAATTCGGGCTGATCCCCCCGCTGGTGCAGGGGGGTCGTACCGGTCAGCGCATGGCCCGGCTCGCCGTGGGTCGCCCCCAACTC
>JBAVDL010000058.1:0-19926 GCA_049587175.1 Thermoactinomyces sp. | reverse complement strand
ATAATAAGGTTTATGATAACATGAGTATTTAGAAATTCTTAATAAAAAACGGTGGTAAGCAGCTTGAAAATGGAGTATTTTTATGAGATTATGTAACCGGTTACACAAGGGAGTGGTGAGGCAAATTGGCAACGATAAAAGATGTGGCCAAAGAAGCGGGGGTGTCGGTTGCAACAGTATCCCGTGTATTAAACCGGAATGGGTATGTTCAGGAGAACACGAGGAAGTTGGTAGAGGCAGCAATCAAAAAGCTGAATTACTTGCCAAATGAAGTAGCCCGTTCTCTTTACTTCCAGAAGTCTAAGTTAATAGGCCTGATTATTCCTGATATTACCAACCCTTTTTTTCCTGAAATAGCCCGTGGAGTCGAAGATTTCCTGCAACAGAACGGATATCGCCTGATTATTGGAAACAGTGATGAGGATTTTGAAAAAGAGGTAAGTTATATTGAAACCTTTACTCAGAATAATGTGATCGGGATCATCAGCACAAGCAGTGAAAAAGCTTCCCAATGGAATAAACTCAACATTCCGGTAGTACTCCTGGACCGGATCCATGATGATTTTCCTTTCGTTTGTTCAGATCAAAAAAGCGGCGGGAAAATGGCTGCACGAATTCTGCTGGAACGGGGAAGCAGCAATATTACGTTATTACGGGGCCCGGGAAATGTGCGGACAGCTTATGAAAGGTTTTTTGCCGCCTTGGAAGTACTCGGAAGATCTGATGTACAGTTTCAGGTTTTGAATACTTCCTTTTCTTTTAAAGGGGCTCTGGAAACTGCCGGAAAACTGTTTGAATTGTATCCGGAAACGGACGGTGTTATTGCTGCAAATGATATTGTGGCCTCAGCAGTCTTGAGGGAAGCATTGCTTCAGGGCAGGAAGATTCCGGATGAAATTCAAATCATCGGCTTTGATGATATTCCCATGAGTCGGTTTTTGTACCCGGCTTTATCAACCATTCATCAACCAGCCTATCAAATGGGAAAAGAAGCGGCGAAACTGTTACTGGAGCAGTTAAATGATTCTTCTATGGAGAAAAAGCAAATCGTATTGCCTGTTTCATTCAAAGAGAGAGAGACGACAAGAAAGGCAGGGAAATGTTAATGGCCAAAATTGCAGTCATCGGCAGTTTATCAATGGACCTGGTGGTAAGTGCGGACAAGCGTCCGCAAGCTGGAGAAACCGTGTTGGGAAACTCGTTTGAAACCGTTCCCGGCGGCAAGGGGGCAAATCAGGCAGTTGCAGCAGCACGGCTTGGAGCGGAGGTCACCATGATTGGCTGTGTTGGGAATGACAGTTTTGGCGAAGTCATTCTGGAGAACTTGAAGGCAAATCAGGTCAAAACGCAATATGTGGAACCGGTTACACATACCAGATCAGGAACGGCTCATATTACATTGGCAGAAGGAGATAACAGTATCGTCGTTGTCAAAGGCGCAAATGATTTTACAACTCCGGAATATGTCAGAAAAGCAGAAACGGCTATTCGTGATGCGGACATCGTATTGATCCAGTTTGAAATTCCGGCTGAAACAGTGGAATATACGGCTGATCTTTGTGAAAGGCTGGGAGTTCCTCTTTTGTTGAATCCGGCACCGGCACGTCCGGTCAGTATGGATGTGATAGCCAAGTCTGCCTTTATTACGCCAAATGAACATGAATTCAGGATTTTGTTTGACGGTGCGGATCGTGCAGAAGTTTTGCGAAAATATCCGAACAAATTGATTATTACCGAAGGAAAAAAGGGTGTGCGTTTTTTCAATGGAGAAAAGGAAATGGCTATTCCAGGCGTAACTGTGCCGGTTGTTGATACAACGGGAGCCGGTGATACCTTTAATGCTGCGTTTGCGGTTGCGATTGCCGAAGGAAAATCCATGGAAGATGCACTTGATTTTGCAAATCTTGCAGCAGCTCTGTCCGTTACGAAATTTGGCGCCCAAGGTGGAATGCCTACAATGGATGAGGTGCAAAGGAGGAAACAGGGATGAAAAAGACAGGAATGTTAAACAGTTCGATTTCCAAAGTTTTATCCGATTTGGGACATACAGACTGGATTGTTATTGCCGATATCGGATTACCTGTACAAACTGGTGTAACCAAAATTGATCTGGCCATCACGGTGGGGAATCCGTCCTTTGAAACAATTGTGAAAGCAGTTCACGATGACATGGTTGTAGAGAAAGTATTTGCTGCTGAAGAAATCATTGCTGAAAATGCAAAACAGCATCATTTTTTGGAGAAGGAATTTCCGGAAATGGTAACTTATGTTCCGCATGAGGAATTCAAGAAGATGGTTGGGCAGGCAAAAGCGGTGATCCGAACAGGGGAAGCAACTGCTTATTCCAATTGCATTTTGCAGGCAGGTGTCTTTTTCTGACAAAGGAGGATGCATGATGCAGATTGAAATGCGCGATATTCACAAATCATTTGGCGCCAATAAAGTACTGGATGGTGTCCGGTTTACACTTCTTCCAGGTGAGGTTCATGCATTGATCGGAGAAAATGGAGCCGGAAAATCGACGCTGATGAATATTTTGACTGGCCTGCACAAAATGGACCGCGGCCGCATTCTTGTAAACGGCAGGGAGAAACACTACCAAAATCCCAAGGAAGCCGAAAATGAAGGAATTGCCTTTATTCATCAGGAGTTGAATATATGGCCGGATATGACCGTTCTTGAAAATCTGTTTATTGGCAGAGAAATTACAAACAGACTGGGTGTTTTGAAAACAAAAGAAATGAAAGCGCTGGCAAAAGAAGTATTCGCTCGCTTGAATATTTCACTTCCTTTCGGGCTGGATGCTGGCAGCTGTTCGGTTGGAGAACAGCAAATGATTGAAATTGCCAAGGCTCTACTGACAGATGCAGAAGTCATCATTATGGACGAACCGACGTCGGCACTGACAGAAAGAGAGATTGAATCATTGTTTGAGGTGATTCGATCATTAAAAAAAGAAGGGGTTTCATTCATTTATATTTCTCACCGAATGGAAGAGATCTTTACCATATGTGACCGGATCACCGTTATGAGAGATGGAAAAACGGTAGACACGAAACAGGTCCAAGATACCAACGAACATGAAGTCGTTAACAAAATGGTTGGGCGCGATCTGGACGACTGGTTTCCGGAAAGAAGGGCCAAACCGGGTGGAATTGTTCTTGAGGTGCGCAATTTCACGCGGTCAGATGTGTTTGAGAATATCACCTTTTCGGTGCGTTCAGGTGAAATATTGGGGATTGCAGGCTTGATGGGATCAGGAAGAACCGAAATCATGAGAGCGATTTTTGGGATTGATGATTATGACCAGGGTGAGATATTCATTGAGGGGAAAAAGGTTCATATCAGGCGTCCCAGTGATGCTGTCAATGAGGGGATCGGCTTTATTACGGAAAATCGCAAAGATGAGGGGCTCCTCCTGGACTTTTCGATCAGGGAAAATATGAGCCTTGCAAACCTGAAAAGCTTCGCACCCCATGGACTGCTGAAAACGAAAGATGAAGAGAATTTTGTCCAGCTGATGGTGGATCGCCTGAAAGTAAAAACAACTTCTTCTGATGAACTTGCCGGAAATTTGTCCGGGGGGAATCAACAGAAGGTTGTGATTGCGAAATGGATCGGGACAGCACCAAAAGTTCTCATCCTGGATGAACCGACACGCGGGATAGATGTAGGAGCGAAAAGAGAAATTTACAACCTCATGAATGAACTTACCGAAAGGGGAATGGCCATCGTGATGATTTCCTCTGAGTTGCCAGAGGTTTTGGGAATGAGTGACAGGATTCTGGTAGTTCATGAGGGCAGGCTGGCAGGAGAATTGAAAAAAACAGAAGCGACACAGGAAAAAATCATGTTTCTGGCAACGGGAGGGAAATAGGCATGGAACTGGCAAATAAAAAAAGGATTGATATATTCCAGAAACTGGGCCCGTTTTTGGCATTTGTTCTGTTGTTTATTGTTGTAGCCATATTAAATCCATCTTTTATCGCACCAATGAATATATTGAATTTGCTGAGACAGGTTTCCATTAATGCATTGATTGCTTTTGGCATGACTTTTGTCATATTGACAGGAGGAATTGATTTGTCTGTCGGTTCAATCCTGGCCTTATCCAGTGCTTTGATGGCCGGGATGATCGTATCCGGCCTTGATCCGGTCATAGCCATTTTATTGTCAGCGATCCTCGGGGCGTTGATGGGGGCAGTAAATGGACTCCTGGTTACAAAAGGAAAAGTCGCTCCTTTTATTGCAACACTTGCCACAATGACCATTTATCGCGGTCTGACCCTGGTTTATACAAATGGGAATCCGATAACCGGTTTGGGAGAGCATTATACTTTTCAATTGTTTGGCCGTGGTTATTTCCTCGGTATTCCGGTTCCGGCTGTTACCATGATGATCACGTTTTCTGTTTTATGGTTTATTCTTCATAAAACTTCCTTTGGAAGAAAAACCTATGCAATCGGCGGTAATGAAAAGGCAGCGTTTGTGTCAGGGATTAAAGTAGATCGTGTGAAATTCCTGATTTACAGTCTGGCCGGAATGATGGCAGCGCTTTCAGGGGCGATTTTAACCTCCCGCCTGAATTCCGCCCAGCCGACTGCCGGTACGGCTTATGAAATGGACGCCATTGCCGCAGTTGTCCTGGGAGGCACAAGTCTTTCGGGAGGGAAAGGGAGGATTTTCGGAACCCTGGTTGGTGCCCTTATCATTGGTACCCTGAATAATGGCCTGAATTTGCTCGGAGTTTCCTCCTTCTATCAGCAGGTTGTAAAAGGAATTGTCATATTGATTGCGGTTTTGATAGATCGAAAAAAATCATGAGGAGAGTGTACATGATGAGGAAGATTGTTCATCTTCTGTTGATCGGTTCTCTGATCCTTGTATTGGCCGCTTGTTCCATGGAACCTCCTGAATGGGCCAAACCTGACAAAAATAAAGACTTGAATGATGTGAAAATCGGTTTGAGTGTTTCAACTTTGGATAATCCGTTTTTTGTCGCTTTGAAAAATGGCGTTTTAAATGAAGCAAAAAATAAAAATATGAAGGTTATTACGGTAGATGCGCAAGATGACACAGCCAAGCAAATTAATGATATTGAAGATCTGATACAGCAAGGAGCAGATATCCTGCTGATTAACCCAACCGATTCTTCAGCAGTCTCGTCTGCTGTACAAAGTGCAAACCATTCCGGGATTCCTGTTATTGCATTGGACCGGTCTGCGGATAAAGGAAAGGTAGAAACATTGATCGCTTCAAACAATATTGAAGGAGGAAAAATGGCGGCCAACTTTATTTTTGACCGTTTGGGAAAAGATGCAAAAGTTGTCGAATTGCAAGGCACCCCTGGTGCTTCGGCATCACGTGAACGGGGACAGGGATTCCACTCCATAGCCGATAAACATTTAAATGTTATTGCCCAACAAACTGCCAACTTTGACCGCACCCAGGGGTTGAATGTAATGGAAAATCTGCTGCAGGGACATAAAGATATTCAGGCAGTTTTTGCCCAGAATGATGAAATGGCGCTGGGAGCCATTGAAGCGATCAACAGCTCGGGAAGAGATATTCTGGTGGTTGGATTTGACGGGAATGATGATGCCGTCAAGGCAGTAAAAGAAGGAAGACTGGGTGCAACCATCGCCCAACAACCTGAATTAATTGGAAAGGAAGCTGTTATTGCTGCTGCAAAAGTACTTAAGGGGGAAAAAGTGGAAAGCAGGGTTGCCGTACCTTTGAAACTTGTCGAATAATCAAAGCATCAAGGAGCCGTTCACAGACAAATATTTCATGAGTGCCCAGGTGCATATGTTAACAAAGGTAGAGTCCGTCCTGTTCAGGATGGGCTCTCAATAATCCGGGGACGGTTCGATCCGTTTGAATGGGAAAAGGATCCCAATCGAAGAATGGATTATGATGACGCAACCATACCTGCTGTTAGTGCACCTGAATCCGAAATCCTTAAAGGTTATGCTGGAGCTGCCGGCAGAATTGAAGGGAATGTCCGGATCCTGACAACCTTTGAAGAAGGCGAACAGCCCTCGCAAATAGAAGGAAATTCATTCTTTTAAATAGTTACTTGGTATAGGAGGTTTAGGCTGGAAATCATTCGCTTAATTCGATTTTAAAATGGAATAATTGGAAGATCGTAACCGGGATGTTTAGAGCAACAATAACAGTTGAATCCTGGTATAAAATAAAAAGATCTGGGTCCTTATTTTCAAGTCTTTTTCTAAATAGGCTTAAATACTTTCAAAAAAGATGAAACTTATCAGGCCAAGTATTAACAGGCTGACTAAAACAGTGAGAATCAGAAGCCCCAGTCCACTAACCAAAAACAAATGAGAAGGTATAACAAGAGCGACAACTGCCCCGATTAGGAAAAGCCATAAACCTACTTTCAATGTTACCTTTAACAATTTCCAGATAAGGAACGCAAAAATAATTCCTAAAATGATTTTAGATATAATCACAATTATCCTCTCCATTTTTAGCTGATTTAGAGAAGTTTTGTTTGCTCTCAGTGTTACCGATGTTTCTTTACTTTCATAAAGCTTGCAAATCACAGTGTGAAGAATGAGAATCCGGAAAAATCCATTGAAGACAGACTATATTACTATACTAATATGAACTTGTAATGAAGATGGATAAACTTTTTTGCTATTTTCATAACAAGTATAACAAAAAATTGTTGTTAATGTTTAAGTGTGAAGGGATATTCAAGACATTTTGCCGGTTTTTGGAAAATCTCATTCGGTTATTAGTATATCCTCCAGCCGATAAACATTTAAAAGTCATTGCCCAACAAACTGCCAACTTTGACCGCACCCAGGGGTTGAATGTAATGAAAAATCTGTTGCAGGGACATAAAGATATTCAGGCTGTTTTTGCCCGGAATGATGAAGTGGCGCTGGGAGCCATTGAAGCGATCAACAGCTCGGGAAGAGATATTCTGGCAGTTGGCTTTGATGGGAATGATGATGCCGTCAAGGCAGTAAAAGAAGGAAGACTGGGTGCAACCATCGCCCAACAACCTGAATTAATTGGAAAGGAAGCTGTTATTGCTGCCTTGAAAGTACTTAAAGGGGAAAAAGTGGAAAGCAGGATTGCCGTACCTTTGAAACTTGTTCAATAGAAAGCCGTTTCAGGAGCTGATATTCCGCGAATGTCCGGAAATTTGCATTCATCATCGATCAGCACCATGTTTATCAATTATTTGAACAATCACTGCTGAAGCAACTTTTTACAGCATTTATAAGGCCAAGGCTTATCTTTTATAGTAACATGAAGATGAGGAACCAGATTGAAGCAAACTTGGGAAGCAAACCTTTCCAGTCTGTCCTGTGGAGCATCTCGGGTTGTTGATGAACTTTTCTGGTTCGCTAGACATTCTGACCCTCGAAGTCGCTGTATCGAAACTTGCTCTTTCATGGCAACTTGACGAGGTGATAGAATTGGATTCCATAGAGAAAACAATTGGCGCACTGCTTAGCCACCGGGCATCCGTAAACCCTGATCTGGAAGCACTGGTGGGACCAAAGCGCCGGTTCACCTATGCTGAATTTGAGGAAATTGCCAACCGTATTGGTCACTGGTTACTTGATCATGGTGTAAGAAAAGGCGAACGGGTGATGGTGTTTAGCGAGACCAATGTGATCTTTCCCCTGGTATATTTTGGGGCAGCGAAAATCGGGGCAATCACGGTGGCAGCCAACTGGCGATGGACTCCGGAGTTGACCAGGTGGGCTGTTGAATATACGGAGCCAACCGTTATTTTCTATGACGAGAGCTTCCGGAATCTGATTCATTCCCTGAACTTGAACGGCATTCAGGCGGTGCAGACTTCATACCGGTTAGATCTGGAATGGCAATGGGAAACAGCACTTTACAAATATCCTGCCACCCCGCCGGAGGCAGATATCTGTGGCAAAGATCCGGTTTGCATCACGTTTACATCCGGCACAACCGGCCGTCCCAAGGGAGTGGTGATCACACACAACAATATCTATGCCGCCGGGATTCATTACGGATTCTTCACTCCGATACGCAAAGCGGGGCATCGTTTGCTGTATGTCACTCCGCTCTTCCACATTTCAGGTACCGGAAATATCGGGTTTATGCCGTTATGTGGATATACCTTTGTTTTTATGCCCCAACCTGAACCGGAACTTCTCCTGGAAACCATCGAGCGGGAACGGGTCAATTCAGTTTTTTTGGTACCGGCCATGCTTGGTCTGATGCTCCCGTTCATTTACAAAAGCGGGAAGACACTTCGTTTGCTGGAGGAGATCCTTACTGCCGGCTCCCCCGTGCCGGAAAAACTTATCCGGGAATACGAAACTCTTGGATTCAATATTGTCCAGGGTTACGGCATGACAGAGTGCACGGGAAACATCACGATCTGGTTCCCAACCATGGGCTATGATACCTGTGCTTCAGTCGGAAAGCCATTTATGAATGAAATCTGTATTTTGGACCATCAGACGCGTGAAGTACTGCCGCCCGGAAAGATCGGAGAGTTGGCAGTTCGGGGACCGATCGTGTTCAAGGAGTATTGGCGCGATCCGGATGCCACCCGCAAAGCGTTCCACAACGGATGGTTCCTGAGCGGCGACGCAGCCCGAATGGATGAACGAGGTTTCGTTTACATTGTGGATCGGTACAAAGATGTTATCTATATCAGTGGATTTGACGCGATTTATCCCAGCCCGGTAGAAGCTGAGCTTCGCAAGCTGGATGGTGTATCTGACGTGGCATTGATCGGTGTGCAACACCAGCATTACGGTGAAATCTCCTGTGCATTCATTGTCCGGAAACCGGAAGCAGGCCTGACCCATGAGCAGGTCTTGAAATTTGTCCATTCCCGGATGGAAAAACACAAAGTCATGGCTGTTCACTTTGTAGAACAGATTCCACGCAACGATCTGGGAAAAGTGGACAAAGCGGCATTGAAGAAAATTTATCAAGAGACTGCCGAACAGACGTAACCCATTTGCTGGAAATTTGACAGGATGGACAGAACAGAGATTTTGTTACAGTGACAGCTTGATCC
Organism: Thermoactinomyces sp.; assembly: GCA_049587175.1. Taxonomy (GTDB): domain Bacteria; phylum Bacillota; class Bacilli; order Thermoactinomycetales; family Thermoactinomycetaceae; genus Thermoactinomyces. The sequence goes on along the minus strand of JBAVDL010000058.1, from coordinate 10,874 downwards.
GGAATTGACCGGAATTTGTCAACAGCTTTGACTTCTTTCAGAAAACATTGTCTTGATCTGTTTATTGGCAAACCCCTTCTAAACCCGGTTTTCAGAAGGGGTTTGTTTATGGTTTGAGAGCTTTTTCAGTCGGTGGATTCTGTCTATCTTACGGTTGAACAGTGACAGAGTAATCAATCCCGCCAAAATATTTCCAATTCATGAGCGCCCATTTGGAAAACTTGTCTTTAATGGTGGAACTCAAGGGGATTTATCAACGGAGGAGGCCTGTGTCAAACAATCTTCTTCCTTTGGTTCCTGATTTTGGAAGAGCAGAAGCTTTTATAAAGGTTGGGAATCCCGGATAAGGCAAGCTTTTGTTTATCAAGTGTAAAAGTTTCGATAAATCACAACAGTTGCAAGCTGTTTTTTTGTCAAGATATGATACATTTTAATTAGAGTCTCTAATAAAAATTATTCGATGATTCCGATAGAAGGAATTTACAAATATTTCAGGACTGTCGTGGCAGTTGCCGGAAAAGGGAATGGAACAATTATCATAATTCACAGAGCTTTTTCCGGTTCCCGCAAGCAAAAGAAACATAATTAGGGGGTTAGACAAATGCAAGAGGGAAATATGAGTGAGGAAAAACTGGAGCTGATTTTGTCAGCTGTGCAGAAAATGGCAGACCAGCAGGAAGAATTGAAACAGAAAGTAGCCGAATTGGATCAGCGCCTGACGGAATTAAGCCGGATTACCATCAGCAGAACAAATCGGCTAATGGACAACATGAAGGAAAAAACTCCGGAATGGATCGAAAACGAGGCGCAAGTCTGTCTGCTTGACGGTCAAATGATGACATTGGAAACAGCCGGTTTTCAAATACAGAAAGAATTGCTGGAGTTAAAACGGCGGGTCAAGACAACGGATTGGGAGCCCTTTGCTGATTCGGTATGACAGATTTCCCCCCGGTTTATATGGATACAGATCTGGATCAGGACAGTACGCTGTCCTGTTTTGTTTTGTTGCAAGAAAATCTGCCTGTTTCTCACCTTGTTACGATATCCAGGCGTGATAAATTAAAACAAATTTAGCTGGACAGGCTGAAGGAAGTAAGGAGTGTTCATATGCGGATCAAGTGATGAAAGCAGGCAGGGATTATCCAGGATTTCTTCTGCTGATACTTCCAGCCAGGAGGGATGTTTGACATGGCGCTTTCTGGCTTCTTCTCTAAGTTCAATATTGAGGAGAGTCTGACCGTAATGATCGATGAGAGTGATATGGGAATGGAAACCGCGTTTTTGATGAAAACAGATGCGTTGGTCTAACTTTATTTCATTTATGAGGTTCTGCGGGAGTTCATATCGTTTGCCAATGAATAATTGAACTTCAACCGGATTGCCCTTTCCGTTTATCCATTGCCCCAATGCCAGGCGGAGAACATGTTTGGCCAAAGCGACAGTGGATCTGTTTAATTTGCAAATGCGATTTTTTCCGGGAGTATGGGAAAAGTAGGGATTTTTTAATCTGCTCATGCGCAGAATTACCTTTCCTTTGCATTCAGGGCAATGGTACGTTTTTTGGTGAACAGCCTCTTTTGGCAAAACAATTTTGCCGGTTGAACTGATCCCGTAGGGAATAGCCCCATACTGCCGACGGTATTTGGCTCGGATGCCTGTTTTTTTCATTGGTTTGATCCCCCATTCAATCAAACCTTGCCTTTTTAAATATTATAACAATAATTTGAAAATAAAAATATGTTTAAACCAACAATATATCTGTTTCAAACAGGCAAGCAGTATGAATCAGTCCGTTCTGTCAACAGAAAAAAATAAGCCGCCTCGTCAGAGTGGCTTTCAAATGGAAAAATACCTATAAACGGAAAAGTTTTTAATAAATGCTTAATCTCCGGTAGTCCTGATTTTTACCTGAAGCAGCCTGGCAATATTTTCACAAGTTGTTACCAGATTTTCCGGTCCGTGTTTCAAGGCATCCGGCAATGTCGTCACACTCTGGACAATACTGAAAACTGCATCAATCCCGTGATCAAATACGGTTTCATAATCTGCGCCAAGCGAACCGGCAACAGCAATTACGGGAATGCCGTATTTTTTGGCACGTTTGGCCACTCCTGCGGGGGCTTTGCCGTAAGCGGTCTGGGAATCAATGTTTCCTTCGCCGGTAATAACCAGATCGGCATTGCGCACATGGTCATCAAAGTTGACAACATCCAGAACCATATCAATGCCTTTTTTCAATTCTCCATCCAGAAAGGCAATCACAGCTGCTCCCAAGCCGCCCGCTGCACCCGCACCGGGAATATCCTTTACGGATTTGCCCAAACATTTTTCCAGGATCTTGGCATAATGGGCCAGATTTCTGTCCAGGATTGTTACCATTTCTTTCGTTGCTCCTTTTTGGGGTCCAAAAACAACAGAAGCGCCCTTTTCACCGGTAAGCGGATTATCCACATCGCAAGCAGCTTCAATCTTTACTTTTTTCAGCCGCGGATCGAGGGAGGCAATATCAATGGAGGCAAGTTTGCCAAGCATGTCTGGCCGAGGGGGCAATTCATGTCCCGTTTCGTCCAGAAACCGCACTCCCAGGGCATAAGCCATCCCGATTCCGCCGTCATTGGTGGCCGAGCCGCCAAGCCCGAGCAGGATTTTCTCTACACCACGGTTTAATGCATCTGTAATCAATTCTCCCGTGCCTGTGGTGGCAGCGATCATTGGATTCCGTTTTGCAGGGGGTACCAAATGGAGCCCCGACGCAGCAGCCATTTCAATAAAGGCTGTTTTTCCGTTGCCGGACAGGCCATAAAAGCCTTCCGCTCTGTCTCCCAAAGGTCCCGTTACCGGCAGGCGAATTATTTTTCCACCGGTTGCATTGACCAGGGACAGCGCGGTTCCCTCACCGCCATCCCCAACCGGAATCTTGACGAAGTCGGACGATGGCCAAATTCTGCGAAAACCTTCTTCAATTCTCCGGCAAACTTCCACGGCACTCATGCTTTCTTTAAAGGAATCCGAAGCAATGACGATTTTCACCCGTTTCCACCTCTTTTTTCAGTATGGGACCAAAGGGACTGTATCAGATACAGCTTGCTTAAAAGTAAAACTTGTACGTTTTTTGGCTGCAGGGACCATGTTTCATCGTATAGGTGTGCTGTTTCAGTTCAAGCGTCTTTACAAGATCTTCATTCAAATTAACCTCTTCGCATCTGGAGGCAGGCAGGTTTAATACAATCCGGCTGCTTGCCCGCCGGATTCGGGATGGATTAAACAGCGCACCATTAAACCAAACCTGAGTTCGTCAACGAAATTAATAAATTGAAATTCCTTGATTTTAATATCTCTGAATATACAATCCGAAAAAAGTCGGGTTTGTCATTAAGCCCAGGTCACCAACTGTTAGATCTTCATAAAGTGATCCAACACCCAATACAAACCTGCAAAAAGCGCCAAGGCATTCAATATATTCAAAACCAGAATGACCCGAGAAGAGTCTTCTGTTTTCTTTATAAATGTAACGAATATTAAGACCTAATGAACATAAAGTCAGAGGCAGCCAAATCATAACAATAGCAAAGTAAATGGCAACAAACCCGCTTTCATCCCACTTAGAAGCACCAGTACGAATTAACTCAAATGTGTAGTAGGCAGAAGCTGTAAAGAACAAAAAGGATAATAAATAAGCCCGTTTAATTTTTTTTAATTTCTCTGCAATATGTTTGTAATTCAATTGATTCATCCCCGTTCCTTTCTACTGTCCAAATATCTTTTTGGTTAGTTCTTCCTGGGGCACCCCAATTAAAAACTTTCAATAATATATAGAATATATACATATTATCAAAGGTCTACCCTGATTAGGGTACATTAATTCTTAAATGAGAATAATATTTTGCTGTCGTCTGGCAATCCCAACCAGGCGACGGGACTATGCTGGCAGTGAGATATTGATCAGGACATATAACTAAAGGAATAGATATATTGCAGTGTGCACGAGATCTGTCAACCGGAAGCAGGGATGAAAGGGCAGTTTCTATCAGTATTTCATCGGTAAAGAGGATATCTGTCTTTATATAATGGAAGAGATCATTAAAAAAAGAGCTTATGAGAAACAAAGAAGTTGTAGACCTGGATGCTGGCTTGTTTGAAGCTGTTAACCAAAAAAACAGAATGCATTGAATTGGTCTGGAATCAGCATGTCAATTCAGTAGAAGCTTGAGCAAAATTTTCAGTTTACAATTTGACCAGGGACAGATTGTAATGTTGTTTCAATTTGGGACATGCTGATTCCTGACATTTATACACCCTATATAAATAACAACAGGCTGAGTGCCATTACCGCCATGCCGCCGATCAATCCATAGATGGACAAGTGAGCTTCATCATATTTTTTGGCAGCAGGCAACAATTCATCGAGCGATATAAAAACCATAATGCCGGCTACAGCTGCAAAAATGATTCCAAACATAATGTCATTTAGAAAAGGCAGTAAGATAAAATATGCAAGAATGGCGCCGACCGGTTCAGACAAACCGGACAGGAAAGAATGAATAAACGCTTTTTTCTTGTCTCCTGTCGCAAAGTAGAGAGGAACAGATACTGCAATGCCCTCCGGAATATTATGAATGGCAATCGCAATGGCAATCGCGATGCCAAGCGCCGGATCCTGCAGAGCGGACGTAAAGGTGGCAATTCCTTCCGGAAAGTTGTGAATGGCAATAGCCAGCGCAATAAATATTCCCATCTTTAATAATTCCGGATTTTCCGTTTGGTTCATATCTTCCACTTTTTTGGGCTCATGCGGGTTTCCGCTTGTCGGAACGAACCTGTCGATTAAAGCGATAAAAATCATCCCGGCAAAAAAACCGGCAACGGTTACCCAGTTTCCCAGTTCATTACCCATTGCGGACACAAGAGCTTCTTTGGCCTTCACAAAAATTTCGATCATGGATACATAGATCATGACACCGGCAGAAAACCCGAGGGCCAGTGATAAAAATTTGGTGTTTGTTGTGGATGTCATAAGTGCCAGGCAACTTCCGATGCCTGTTGCAAGACCTGCCATGAGCGTCAATCCAAATGCCAGTAAGAGATCTTCAGTCAACCGGTTTTCCTCCTTTGTTATATTCTGGTGTGCATGAATCATTCAGGAGTGACTGGATGTTTTTGGAATGTCGTGCTGCAAATCCTGGCGGCAAATCTCTCCTTAAGGGGAAACCCCGGAGGATCGTGCTTTCGGGTCAAGTTGCTTGCCTGAACAGAGTCTGATCAACAAGCGTACGGTTTGATAGTCATTTCGCCGTTTGGCGGTAACGCAGCAATAATATTCTTACCTGGCAGTGCTGCGATGTCTGTTGTTATGGAGATGCAGGATGGTGAGATGGCAGTGAAGCCTTCATCATTATTGGAGGACAGGGAGTGCCCATATGGCCCATTTTGCCAATCCCGGTATTCCTGCAACCAGGATTTAATTTACTGATACATTCTAAACAGAAATAAACTTATAAAGAAATTTAACCATTTTCTTTACCTCTAAACTTATTATGGCAGTTTATCCTTCCCAAGCCAATACGTGACAAGAACCATTCAAGGTAGAAACTGCCCCAAACAGGCAACATTTTAACCTCCAAGCTATATTCCCATATAAATAAAAAGCGGCTTTTTCAAAAAAATATTCATCCATTAGTCCGGATAAACATGGCGTAATTGTGACCAGAATAGAGATGCGATAAGGTTGTAAAGCATATTGGCCGCGGTGGTTTTATTGGTTAAAGGGGTTATCACGTGCATTTTCTATATTTAAAACGGGTAGATTCAAACTGTAGATAAGACCCTTCTGAAAACTGGGTACAGAAGGGTTATTTTTTATAAGCTGATTAATATATAGGCGAAGGCAACCTGTTTCGCCATTTCATGGCAGCAAAAAGCAGCATCGCCTGTATCTATTTTCTTGTGAACCTATCCGCAAGATATATGCACACGAATTAAAGGTTAAGCTTAAGTCCGTTGATGGAATTTCGTTGCGGTCAACCTATCCCATTTATCTTCCAGGATTCTTTGATTCCTTGTGTAAGACCGTTGCAGGTTGATAACTGCCCGTTACGACACCAATCATGCTGATGCTATCCTTGCAATAGGGAGATATTGAACAACACTTGCTTTCTTCCACCACCTACCTTACTTGGCAACTTTTCATATCCGATGCTTGTTATCCTATATATAATGAGGAATGATCAAGGGGATATTGTAAGTATCGTTGTTGCAGAAGCAAAATGGAACAGAGGAAAATATGGTAGAATTAATTATTTTGATCCTGGACTTAGACGGCATAGAAGAGTAAAGCAAATGTCCTACGAATGGATTTTGCAAAAGGCAACAGAAATGACTAGAGAATACGATCCCGCAACACGAGAAGCAGGAAGAATGTTATTTGCTGCATTAAACAATGATGTATACAGAGGTTCCCTTAATCCAAACGGGCAAAGGCTAACCGGAGATTTAATCGATGCCAGAGGCTACAGAGTAGCTAACCGAAAAGGGCAATGGCGGGAAATCTGGACACATGATCCACAAAATTCAGGTTTACGGGACAATCGCGCGATCTGGTATGAACAGGGGGAATAAATATGTCTCAAGATCTTTTGCAGTGGCTGAAAGATGTTGTTGATAGGGATGAGGAAGATTATTTTTTTAAAGTTGAAGCATCAAGAGAAGATCCTACTATTGGTAACTGGCAAAAATTATATGGTTTGTCTCATCTTTGTTATGCTATGGCAGTGAAAAGACTGGTTCTGGAGAAAAATGTAATCGAATACAAGCAGCAGTTATATAAATCAGGGAGATATTTGGAGTTGTTCATTCTGTCAGAACGTTTAAATGCTCCGCACCATCCCCGTTATGTAAAAGGACTCTCCGTATTCAGGAGTACAGCGGACTATTATGACGGTTTTTATTCACCGTTAATCAGCCAGAACAAGCGCCTGATCGAATCAATGGCCCATTTGATTGGATGGCGCGGGGAAGAAGAAGATTTCAAGGCAAATGATCTGAATCCTGAATTGGGACACTTTGGATTTGCAGTAAAATATATCATGTTACGGGAAGACGAAAAGGCAACAAAACATTTGGAGACATTATCCAACATGAAAATGAATCGGATGCAAAAAAAGTCTTTTCAAGAAGATATGTTTGTATTAAAAGGAATATTGAAGCAGAATCCGGAACAAGTGAATGAAGGACTGGCACAAATATTGAAAAGTGTTAAGAAAATGCGTAAGCGTGTGGACATTTTAGCGAAATTTTATGCTCATCCGGTAGCCGGGTTGGGATGGCTGGCTCAATATCGGGGAATAAATGTAGAGATTGATGATCCATTATGTCCACGTGAGATTTTCCAAACGCAACAGTTTGTTTATCCTGAAGCAGATTGGATTCCGGAAGATTTGAAGGATAAGACGTGGAAGGATTTTGTTGCCGGGAACTACTGAATATCGGGTGCATGTTTGGGGGCCTGTGAAAAATAAACGTGAGAAAAAAACGGGCACTGTTGTAAGGGGAAGTATATGATGATTTGTTCATATCTTCCCCTTTTTGATAAAGAGATGTAATTACAGATGCTAGTGGAAAAAAATGTTATTTGCTGCACTAAACAATGAGAAGCCAGCAAAGATTTCCTGCTTTTCAGGATCGGATCACTGGCTTCGATGGCTGTTGCAATGGGGGTTACGCTTTCTTTCCTGAAATACAACGGCGTCTGGGGACTCAAGGTTTGGCATAATCAGCTACCCTTTCAAGGGTTTTACCCTCACGCAAGCGAGAGAGTTTGCTTTTTGACAATAAAAATATCAGCAACATAATCACTGCCCCCAGGGTAAATGGCATATTCATCTGTACATCATACAATGCCCCGCCGACCATGGGCCCAAAGATTCGTCCAAAACTGTTGAACGATTGCATAATCCCTAAAGCAGCACCCTGCCCGCCTGATGCATTGTTGGTTACCAGACTTGAAGTGGTGGGACCCAGCAATGTCCAACCTATATTAAATACCGCAGATGTTACGTATAACCAGAATCCATCAGGAGCGAACAGCGTTAGCAGCATACCTGCCGAACCAATCAGCAAACCTGCTTTTACCAATTTTACATCACCAAAGCGCTTGACCAGCCGGCCAATCAGACCTCCCTGCAAAACTGCGCTGACAATACCCAAAACAGCAAATAAAATGCCGATCTCCTTGGTACCAAAGCCCGCTTTATCTGCCGCAAATGGAGCAAAGATTCCTTGAAACAGGGACGAAGTAAAATTAAAAACAAAGCATATTACAAACAACATGAACAGTGGGTTTTTTACCACTTCCCAGGTGATGCCGGGTCTTTCTCTGACTGTTGTTTTATTTGTTTGATCATGTTTCTTTAAGGATTCGGGCAAAAAGAAAATGGCAAAGGGCACGGTCAACACAGCCAGACCACCGGCTACAAAAAAGGGCAAGGCAAAATTTTCGCTGCCCAACCATCCTCCCAAAGCCGGCCCGATAACCATTCCCATTCCCATGCCCGCACCCAGTATGCCCATCCCCTTGGATCTTTCTGCGCCGCTGGTGGTATCGGCAATATAGGCCATCGCGGTAGGCAAGGTAGCCGAAGAGAGAATGCCTGACAATACTCTGATCGCAAACATCATCCACAGCTCAGATGCAAAACCGAATAAAGTAAAGGTAATTCCATAGCCAATCAAACCGGTTAACAATACCGGTCTTCGGCCAATTCGGTCAGACAACTTGCCCCAGAAAGGAGCACAAATAAACTGCATGACTGAATAAGCTGCCATAAAAAAGCCTAGCGCCGTTGCCCCGCCGCCCAAATCAAAAATTAAAAACGGGAAAATAGGAATCACAATCCCGAATCCCACCATTACCAATAACAAAGTAACAAATAAAACCACAATTGGCTTAAAAATTTTACCCATTTTTAATCCCCGCTTTTCCATATATGTTGATCCAATATGTTCTTCAATTCTTGGTTATTTAATAATCTGGGTATTTTGACCTGATTTTCTGAAGCTCCTCTTAGAATTAACTCCTGTTTCAAATGTTGAAAACAGCATGGTTTTACAATATTCAGCAACAGGTTTGCGATTCGTCCGGCCTTAATGCCAGCCTCGTAACGGGGATTGGCTTGCTGCAGAGCTTTTTCCAGAATCTCTTGCCAAGCGGTAATGTCTGTTGCTTTTTCAGGTTCCTGCACCTCAACGTAAAATACATACCTCCCCACAGGCCCATCCAGGTCAATCGAGGTTGTATAGTCCAGTAAATCCGTCCCCCATTGCCGGGCAGCGTGCCTTAATGCAGCCAAAACAGCATCCTCTGAGGTTTTTTCAGCCGCCACGTTAAGCAACTGCCCTTTTCTGTACAGGAATTCAATGACGGGACTGCCGTTAAAGTAATCCACCACCTTGACGACATCACCCAGTTTATAGCGATAAAGTCCGGCTTGATTGGTTACCACCACCTCATAACTTTCACCTTTCTCCAGTTGACCCAGGTTTAACACAGTGGGATTGGACATTTCCGACTCTGCAACCGGGATAAATTCATGGTAAGCCGTGCGGGGTGTAACCACATAAGTAACATCATTCATGCGAGTACATATTCCAATCATGGCTTCAGTAGAACCGTACACTGCCGAATAGTAGGGGATCGTGCCGGTATACCAGCGAAGTTTATCCATATAGATACGGAAACTTCCTCCGGCAACACAACAAAGATATTGTATTTTGGGCCATAATCGTAGGGCGATATTCTCCATGCCTTGCTGGGCTTCTGCTGCCAATTGTTCGGCACGCTTGGCATCAGGGCTCATCCGCCTGGTCAACCGAAGCCTGATATCCTGCTCCAGTTCCAAGTGTTTGTTTATTTTTCCCTCACCCAGGTCTTCTGCCAAATTCGGCCACTCTTGCTCCAACAACCGGAATAACTGCAATATGGTTGATGGAAAAGGTGCGTTAATATAGGCCAGATCTATTTCTTGCAGGGCAAAAAGCAAGTGCAGGTACAGGGCAGTACGTTGGTCTTTCAGTTGCAATATTTCTGGTGGCGATGTCCACATGTAAGGTACAATAAACTTCATGGAATTCATGCCCCCCGAGGTGGCGGCACCAATGGGAATCCCACCCCTGGTACTCCCGGCCTTTACGCTGTTCATCAGAAACAACCCCCTGCCGCCGCTCCGGGCTCCTGGCACAGCTTTTAGCAGCATGCCCTGGGTTAGCAACATCATATTACTGTTAACCACTTTCCGGCTTGTTGCCGTAACCGGTATTAGCTTGCTCTTTCCCGTAGTCCCGGAACTCTGGCCAAAATAGATTACGGGTAAAGAGGTCAGGACATTGGTTTCACCATCCGCCATTCTTTCAATATAAGGGCGGTAGTCCTCATAAGTGGTTAAAGGAACCTTCTTTTGATAATCTTCGGCTGAAGTTATGGAAGAAAACTGGTATTTGCGCCCATATTCGGATTCGCTGTTTAATTTCAGTATTTCCATTAATACGGCTTGATTCACTTCAGTCGCCCGCCGGGTATCCTCTTCAAATTTTTTTCTGTATTTATCGGCGGCAACGTTCATGGTAAAACCAAGTATTTTTTGGACAACAGCCATAATCACTTTCCTTCCTAATTGTTTTCAGTTTCATATAACAAGCTTATTGTTGTTTTTTTAATACATATTCCATATATAGAAAAAGGGAGTTAGAAGGGAAGATGGATTTGATAAGCACAAACCTAAAGACAAACTTATAAGTCAAAAATACTGTTATTTATTTTCTCCTGTTAAATAATTATTAGCTTAATAAATCCATTTGTCCAGACAATTAAACAACCTTTGAAG
>JBAVDL010000057.1:0-1642 GCA_049587175.1 Thermoactinomyces sp. | reverse complement strand
GCAAAGCCGGAAAGCCTTTCCGGCTTTGTCCGGTAAGAACGGTTACTTGTCCTCTTCCTTTTTATCGTCCACGACTTCGTATTCGGCGTCCACGACGTTGTCCTTGTCCCCCTTGGATTCATCGGTGGCATTTTCCGAATCGGCCGTCTGAGCCTGCTGGGCGGCCTGCTGCTGATACAGTTTCACCGCCAATTGCTGAACCTTCTGCTCCAGCTCATCCGATGCCTTTTTGATCTCCTCCAGATCTTGCCCCTCGAGGGCCTTCTTCACTTTTTCCTTCGCCTCGTTCACCTGGTCTTTATCGGCCTGTTCCACCTTGTCCCCCAAATCCTTGAGGGTTTTGTCCGCGGTGAACATCAGCTGATCCGCCCGGTTGCGAAGTTCCACCTCTTCCTTCTTCTTGCGGTCCTCTTCGGCGTGTTCTTCGGCTTCCTTGATCATCTGCTGGATCTCCTCTTCGGACAAGCCGCTGGAGGACTCGATGGTGATCGCCTGGCTCTTGCCCGTCGCCTTATCCTTGGCCGACACATTGACGATCCCGTTGGCATCGATCTTGAAGGTCACCTCGATCTGGGGAACACCGCGGGGGGCCGGCGGAATGCCGTGAAGCTGGAATTGACCGAGGGATTTGTTATCCTTGGCCATCGGCCGCTCGCCCTGCAGAACGTGGATGTCCACCACCGTCTGGTTGTCCGCTGCGGTGGAGAAAATCTGCGTTTTTTCGGTCGGGATGGTGGTGTTCCGCTCGATCAGCTTGGTAAACACGCCGCCGAGGGTTTCAATTCCCAGAGAAAGGGGCGTCACATCGAGCAGAACCACATCCTTCACTTCACCGGCGAGGACGCCGCCCTGAATGGCCGCTCCCATGGCCACCACTTCATCCGGGTTGACCCCTTTGCTCGGCTCCTTGCCGATCAGATTCTTAATCGCTTCCTGCACCGCCGGAATCCGGGTCGAACCGCCGACGAGGATCACCTTGTCGATCTGGTGCGGATCCAATCCCGCATCCTTCAAGGCCTGGCGGGTGGGCTCCATCGTCTTCTCCACCAGATCGGCGGTCAGCTCGTTAAACTTGGCCCGGGTCAGGGTCACCTCCAGGTGTTTCGGACCGGTCTCGTCGGCCGAGAGGAAAGGCAGGGAGATGGTGGTGCTCAACACGCCGGACAAGTCTTTTTTCGCCTTCTCTGCCGCGTCTTTGAGCCGCTGCATCGCCATGTTGTCGCCGGTGAGGTCGATGCCGTGCTCCTTCTTAAATTCCGCCACCAGATAATCGATAATCGCCTGGTCGAAATCATCCCCACCGAGCTTGTTGTTCCCGCTGGTGGCCTTCACCTCGAACAGGCCATCCCCCAGCTCCAGGATGGAGACGTCGAAGGTCCCGCCACCCAGGTCAAACACCAGGATGGTCTGATCGTCCTCCTTATCCATCCCGTAGGCCAAGGCCGCTGCAGTGGGCTCGTTGATGATCCGGAGCACTTCCAATCCGGCGATCCGACCGGCATCTTTGGTCGCTTGCCGCTGGCTGTCGTTGAAGTAGGCGGGAACCGTAATGACCGCCTGGGTCACCTTTTCGCCCAGGTAGGCTTCGGCGTCGGCCTTCAGCTTCCGCAGGATCATGGCAGAAATTTCCTGCGGCGTGTAC
>JBAVDL010000056.1:0-13248 GCA_049587175.1 Thermoactinomyces sp. | reverse complement strand
ATTGTGTACCGGGAGGAAAAAATGGCTTATCAGGATTTGCGCGAGTTTTTGCAGACTCTGGAAAGAGAAGGGCAGTTGTTGGTGATTGATAAAGAGGTGATGCCGGAACCCGATCTGGGATCGGCGGGGAGAGCCATCAGCAATCTGGGGGAACAGACACCCGCTCTGCTGTTTAACCGGATCAACGGTTACCGTGAGGCACGTGTGGCACTGAATGTGATCGGTTCCTGGCCCAACCATGCATTAATGATGGGGCTGGATAAAAACACTCCTGTGAAGGAACAGTTTTTTGAATTTGCTACCCGCTGGCGAAATTATCCGGTTCCCGTGGAAAGGAGGGATTCGGCTCCATTTCATGAAGTGGAGATCACGAAAAATATCAACCTGTTCGAGCTTTTTCCCCTGTTTCGTTTAAACCAGAGCGACGGCGGCTGTTATCTGGACAAGGCCTGTGTCATTTCAAGGGATTTGAGTGACCCGGACAACAATGGAAAGCAGAATGTGGGAATATATCGCTTGCAGGTAAAGGGGAAAGACCGTCTTGGCATTCAACCGGTCCCGATGCATGATATCGCCATTCATCTGCGCATTGCCGAAGAGCGGGGTGAAAATCTGCCGGTTGTGATTGCGATCGGCAATGAACCGGTTATTACGACAATTGCCGGGTCGCCGCTTGCTTATGACCAGTCGGAATATGAAATGGCCGGAGCGATCCAGGGAGAACCCTATAAGGTGGTGCGTGCCAAAGACTCTGATTTGGATGTGCCGTGGGGAGCGGAAATTGTTCTGGAAGGTGAGATTATTGCCGGCAAGCGGGAGATTGAAGGACCGTTTGGTGAGTTTACCGGGCATTATTCAGGCGGACGGCGCATGCCTGTTATTCATATTCATCGTGTCTTCCATCGCCGGAACCCGATTTTGGAGCAGCTGTATTTGGGACAGCCATGGACCGAGATTGACTACATGATCGGGCTGAATACCTGTGTGCCGGTATATGATCAACTCAAGCAGGCCTACCCGGATGAAATTGTTGCGGTCAATGCCATGTATACGCATGGCCTGATTGCTATTGTCTCCACAAAAAAACGGTATGGCGGGTTTGCCAAAGCTGTTGGCATGCATACGATGACCATCCCGCACGGGTTGGGCTACTGTAAGATGGTAATCGTAGTCGATGAAGATGTGGACCCGTTCAATTTGCCCCAGGTCATGTGGGCGCTGTCAACCAAGGTCCATCCCAGGCATGATGTGATGATTCTTCCCAATCTTTCTGTTCTGCCCCTGGATCCGGGCTCGGAACCGGTTGGTATTACCCATAAAATGATTATCGATGCGACCACACCGGTTGCGCCGGAGAAACGGGGCCATTACAATCAGCCGTTGGACTCACCGGTGGCCACAGAAAAATGGGAAAAAATCCTGTCAGAGATGATGAAAAACCGGTAAGGAGGGATTTTTATGGCATCCATCTGCCCGCGCTGTGAGCAAACAGAAATTGAACAAGTGGCGGAGTCTCCAGTTAAAGGAAAATGGGAAATTTACCTTTGCCGAACCTGTTATTTCACCTGGCGTTCAACCGAGCCGGAAAGCATTACAGATCCCGGAAAATACAAAAAAAACTTTAAAATCGACCCGCAACAAATCAACACATTGCCTGTTGTGCCGCCTGTTCCGGAACGGAAGGCGTAAAAAAAAGCTGTTGATCCTCCGGTTTCCTTTTTATTGTACAGTCCGTGTTTAAACGTGTTAGAATCAGTAAAAAGATCTATTGGTAACATTGGTTATCTTATCCCAAATCAGACCGGAGGTTTCCCTGTGAAAATCTTGAAAATGAAAGAGCCTGTCAATACTTTGACCCATTTTATCACCTTTGTGGCGGCTATTGTCGGGTTGGTTTTCCTGATTCTGCTTAGCCGATCAACTCCTTCCACCCTTGTGACAATGACGATTTACGGGGTTAGTGTTATTTTGCTGTACGGGGCCAGTTCCCTGTATCATTGGGTATCAACTACTCCGAAAAAAGAACTTTTCCTCAGAAAAATGGATCATTGTGCCATTTATCTGCTTATTGCCGGTTCCTACACTCCGGTCTTTTATTTTGGACTGGACGGCCTTTGGAAAGGGATCATGCTAGCATGTGTGTGGGGCCTGGCCATCGCGGGAATCGTCTTGAAACTGTTTTTCATGAATGTTCCGCGATCTGTTTCCACTGCATTTTATCTCGTTCTGGGCTGGATTGCCGTCATTCCGTTTGTGCAGTTGATTCATACGCTTCCGTTTGGTGCGATTGTTCTGATGATTTTGGGAGGAGTCTTTTACTCCGTCGGGGCAATCATCTATGCGACCAAATGTTTCAATTTTTTTCCCGGAAAATTTGGTTTCCACGAGATTTTTCACTTGTTTATCACAGCGGGATCGGCTGTTCACTTCGCCATGATGGTGGTGTATATCCTTCCGCTTGGTCTGGGAACACTGTAAGGATAAAATGAATGCAAATGAAAACACCAATCTTCCTTTTTACAGGGGAGTTGGTGTTTTTTATACCGGATAAACCGGAGCAAAACAGCAAATTCAAAGAGTAATGTCCGGTACGGCAATTAGTAGAAAAAATAGCGCAATACGAGAAAAAAGAAGAGAAAGTGCGCCTGATCCGGGACGATTTTTTCCTTGCATGATTTTCTGGATTTGCTTGAGTCGGACTGCCTGATCGGGGATGAATATAAAGAACTTTTTGCCTCATTTGAGGATATGGAACAGGCCATCTTTGCAAAAATCGTATTTTATGAGGGGTTACGGGGTGACATTTCTGATTTTCAATCCATTATTTTCAGTAGGAAAGAATGGAAGAGCCATTGGAGAAAGCATTATATTCAGTTTTTGCAAAGCCTTGATGGAGTCCGGCTTAACTCCATTGGGAGTTTGATCTCTGAGATCGACTATGAAGATATCGGGGGTTGTTGATTCCTTCTGCAAACTTATATGAATTCGTCCCCCAACGGCAATGTGAGTTGTTCATACGTAATCCCCGGCGGCTGCGCAAAATTGGAAAAGCCTACACCGACCAGGCGGATGCCGGGGGTGTAATCAAAGGCATCCAGCAATTCTTCGAGAATTCCTGGCCAATTGGGAGACGACTCGCGGACGGTTCGCTGTTTGGAATGAATCGTGAAATCAGCATACTTGATTTTAAGCGTCAGTGTTTGTGGAATTTCTCCGTCAGCCAACTTCTGTTGCACTTTCTCCAGCAGGCTCCGGGCAATTTCTGCTACTGACTCCCTGTCATACAAATTTTCGGACAAGGTGGTCTCGCGGGAGTGCGATTTGGGCGTACGATTGGTAACAATTTCGCGATCATCTTTTCCTCTGGCCCGGTGGTACAGATCATAGCCAAATTTGCCGAACATCTGGACCACTTTCTCGAGCGGCAACTGCCAAAAATCACGGATGGTATGGATTCCCATATTTTTCAGCCGTGCCTGTGATTTTTTCCCGATACCATGCAAAGCACCGATTGGCAAATCTTTTAATATGGTTAATGCTTGTTCCGGGCGAATAATGACAAATGCATCCGGCTTTTTCAAATCGCTGGCGATTTTGGCGAGTGATTTGTTGTAGGAAAGACCGATGCTGCAAGTGAGTCCTGTTTCAGCTTTAACCCTTTTTTTCAGTTCGCGGGCAACCGGTACCGCATCTGGATAGTGGGAAACGTCCAGATAAGCTTCATCCAGTCCTACCGTTTCGAATTTTTTGCTGACTTGCGTATATATGCGGCGAACTTCCCTTGATTTCTCCCTGTAACGGTCATGCCTTACCGGCAAAAAAATACCGTCCGGGCACAGTTTGCGGGCCATCGCGGTAGGCATGGCGGATCGCACGCCAAAGGCGCGTGCCTCGTAACTGCAAGTGGAGACAACCCCGCGATTTCCCCTGCCGCCAACAATCACCGGCTTCCCCCGCAATTCCGGAAAATCCAGCTGTTCCACACTGGCAAAAAAGGCATCAAGATCGAGATGCAAAATTTTTTTCACTGGAAACTCACCTGTCCAAACATACATTCTTATCTTGTATTATGAAGAGAAGTTTTCCGAAATTCAACTGACTCCCCGACACTTCCCGAATTGCATGCTCAGATTGACAAAAACCAACTGCAAATGAGCAAAAATAATCGATTATTATTTAACCGGACGGTTTATTATTGTTTTTTGGTCCATTCCGTAAGCTTTTTGCCAGTCTGCCCTGAAGTTGGCTATATCTGTCGATGTTGACGGATGAGCAATCAATTTCTCAATCAGATCAGGGCTGGCTGTAATGTTTTGTGTTCCGGCAAGACAAGCATCCAGAATTTGTTGCACATTTTTAAAACTGGCTGCGATAATTTCTGTTGTCAAATTATGCTTTGAAAATAGACTGGCCGTTTCAGAGACAACTTTCACTCCGTCCCCGGGTAAATTGTCAATGCGGTTGACATATGGAGCTACATAATTTGCACCGGCCAATGCTGCAACCAATCCCTGGAATGGAGTATAAATGGCCGTTGCAAGTGTTTTGATATTGTCGGCTGACAAGATTTTTATTGCTTTAATCCCTTCATTGGTTACCGGAACTTTTATGATAACATTGCCATGCAAATGATTAAGGATAAATCTGGCCTCATCTATCATTTCTTCAGCTTGATCTCCTATTACTTGAACAAACAGTTCCTTCTTATTCCCGGTTACATTTAAGATTTCTTTCAGTAAATCCAGATAAGGCTGTTTTTCTCTGACAAGAATTGATGGATTGGTGGTTACGCCAGCAATCGGAAAATACTCGTTGAGATATGCAATTTTATGAATGTTGGCAGAATCTATATATAATCTCATTCTCTTTTCACTCCCAAATCAAAGTTTTCAAATTGCAGATTCGTCAATCCTCATGTTTTTAAATTGCGTTGTACAATCTTGGCAACAGAAGTTATTCAACATGAAGTTTTAACTTGCCCCGCCTGAATCCTATCTTTAATCCTGCTTATATCAATAATATAACAAAAATCTTTCCGATCATTTTGTATCTCCCTTTTCCGGGATCTCCCCCGGTCACAATAGCTGCTTTTCCTTCTGAATGGAGCATGAATCGCTCAATATCGTTTCCTCCTTTCAGAAATCCAGTGTATAACGATATGGCGGTTTCATACAGGCACAATTTTTCTTCAGAAATTGAAAACATACACATTAAAACGATTTATAAAATATAGCAAAATAATAATCTTTATATATTTAATGGAAACACAATTTATTAATAAATCCGGTCTTGTCTTTTCGGAAATGAAAACGCTATAATTAAATCATGGAACATCGTTCCATAATACGGAACATATTGTTGAAGAGTTGGTGCATAAAAACATATCGATCAGAAAAGGAGGTAATGTCCATGCAAATGACTTTTCGATGGTATGGAGAGGGCAACGATTCCGTTACATTGAAACAGATCCGGCAGATTCCGGGAGTAAAAGGGATTGTCTGGGCGTTGCATGATGTGCCTGTGGGAGAAGTCTGGCCTGTTCATCGGATTGAAGAGGTAAAAAAACAGGCGGATTCGTTTGGATTGAATATTGAGGTTGTGGAGAGTGTCAATATTCATGAGGATATCAAGCTGGGGCTGGATACAAGAGACCGATATATTGACGCTTACAAGGAAACATTGGAAAACCTGAGCCGCTTTGGTGTCAAAGTCGTATGTTACAATTTCATGCCTGTATTTGACTGGCTTCGCACCGATCTGTTCAAGGAAATGGAGGATGGCAGTACGGCGTTGTTTTTTGACGCCAAAAAAGTTCTCTCCCTGACCCCGGAACAGGTCGTGAAAAACATGGAAGAAAATGCGAACGATTTCACCCTGCCGGGATGGGAACCGGAAAGGCTGAAAGACTTGAAACATCTGTTTGCTCAGTATCAGGGAGTCACAGAAGATGATCTGTTGCAAAATCTGATTTACTTCCTGAAAGAAGTTATTCCGGTGGCTGAAAAATGCGGTATCAAGATGGCAATTCATCCGGATGACCCGGCTTTTTCTGTATTCGGATTGCCGCGAATCGTCAAGAACAAAGCGGATATTCAACGTCTTTTAAGCGCCGTCGACAGCCCGTCAAACGGTTTGACTTTTTGTTCCGGATCGCTGGGGTCCAACCGGGACAATGACCTGATTGATATAGTGACAAGTTTTGTGGACCGGATTCCTTTTGCCCATATCAGGAATATCAAACATTTTGAAGATGGCAGTTTTATTGAAACTTCCCACCGTACCGAAGATGGTTCCATTGATGTTACAGGAATTGTAAGTGCCCTGTATAACAACGGGTTTGAAGGCTATATCCGACCTGATCATGGAAGGCATATCTGGGATGAAGTTTGCCGGCCCGGCTATGGCTTGTATGACCGTGCTCTTGGCGCCATGTATTTGCAGGGGATTTGGGATGCCCATGATTTGTTGAAAAACAAAACAGTGAAACAAAAAAACTGAAGCTGGACGGAAATCAGGAGAGGGAGCGGTTTGCCCGGAGTACCCTGGCCGTTTTCATGCAAAGGCAGGGAATAGGCAAATCGCCATCAGAATCTGTTTTTCTGTTGGCAATGGAACAAGCACCCGATCCATTCCTTTTTATCATAAATGGATAGTGAAAAAGCGTTTTACTGATTTTGACCACCACTTCATGACTAATAGGAGACGTTTACTATGTCAAGAAAAAATAAGGAAATTACCCTTGCGACAAGTGTTGGCTTTGGACTGACGGATATGATGGGCGGGGGAGCCTTTACGATTATCGGAGCCTGGTTATTGTTTTTCTATACCAAGTTTGCCGGTCTGACAGCTGTTGAAGCAGGTTCGATTATTGCCATTGCGCGGGTTGTTGACGCCATTGTCAGTTTGTTTATGGGAAGCCTTTCCGACAACTTTTTCCGGTTCAAACTGGGACGAAAATTTGGCAGGCGCCGGTTTTTTCTGCTGCTCGGTTCACCGTTAATGCTGATTTACATTTTGTTATGGGTCACAGGCATGAATTATTTTTATTATCTTTTCAGTTATCTGCTGTTCGAGATTGTAGCTGCCATGGTGCTGATCCCCTGGGAAACACTCCCGTCCGAAATGACGACGGATTATAACAATCGGACGAAATTATCGACAGCCAGAATGTTTATCTCGGCGTTGGGCACTTTTTTGGCTACCTTTGTGCCGGGCCTGCTGATCAGTGCTCTGGGTGAAGATAATCCATATGCCTTTTTTGCAAATGGTGCGTTTTTTGCAGTCGTGTTTGCCATTTGTGTATTTATTTCCTATCGCTCCACCTGGGAAAGAGAAATTACCCCTGAAGCCATGGAACAATACAGGAACCAAAAGAAAAAACGCAAAAGCCTTGGTGAACAAATCCGCTTCATTGGCAAAATCCTGACTGACTTTTTATCCACTTTCAAAGTAAAAAGTTTTCGCAAACATTTGCTTATTTATATCTGTTCGATGACGGCCAAGGATGTATTCAATGCCGTGTTTGTATTTTTCATGGTTTATGCCCTGAGCAGTTCGTCTGCGGTGGCAGCCAATTTGCTTTCCCTCAGTATTATTGGAATTCCGGGAGCTATTGTTTACGGATTTTTAATGATTAAAATCGGGCCCGCCAACTTGTTTAAGATCTCTTATTCGACCATGATTCTCTGTTTGTTGGCATATGGCGCTGTTTATTTAATCCGCCCGGATTCATTGATTCTTGTATTAACAATTATTTCGTTTGTCTATCAAATTGGAAGAAGTATGCTGGAGTTTGTGCCGTGGAATGTATTTCCGTTTATTCCTGATGTAGATGAAATGATCACAAAGCAAAGACGGGAAGGCATTTTTGCCTCAGTAATGACGTTTTTCAGAAAAGCTTCTGTTGCGCTTGCTACTTTCCTGGTTGGAGCTGTCCTGGAACTGGGAGGTTTTGTTGAAGGAGCGGCTGTACAATCACTCCAGGCCGTTCACACCATTTTGTATATCATGATTTTCGGGGTTGGCGGACTGCTTCTTATCTCCCTGATTGCCGCTTTTACCTTTAAATTGAACAAGCACACACACTCTATTCTTGTGAAGGAAATAAACCGTCTGAAGAATAACGGGCGTAAGGAAGATGTTGATCCCAAAACGAAGGAAGTGGTCGAAGTTCTCACCGGTTATAAATATGAAAATCTGTGGAAGGGACAGGTTGATGGATAAATCCTTTCATGGGAAAGGACAGTCAGGAGGGATTCATAAAAATGAAAACGTTTATGGACAAGGATTTTTTGTTGCGAACTGAAACGGCAAAAAGATTATACCACGATTATGCATCCAAAATGCCGATTTTTGATTATCATTGCCATTTGAGCCCGCAGGAAATTTGTGAAAATCGAACCTACCGGAACATGACAGAATTGTGGCTGGAAGGAGACCATTACAAATGGCGGGCCATGCGGGCAAACGGGGTTGATGAATTTTATATTACCGGTGACGCCGATGACTATGAGAAATTCGAGAAATGGGCAGAAACGGTGGAAAAACTGATTGGAAACCCGCTTTATCACTGGACGCACATGGAACTGAGGAAATATTTCCAGGTTGATACGATCCTGAAAAAAGAGACAGCCAGAGAAATATGGGATATTTGCAATCAAAAATTGCAGGATCCGGACTTTTCGGCAAGAGGCCTGATTGAGCGATCCAATGTCAGCCTGATTTGCACTACGGACGACCCCATTGATGATTTGCGCTATCATCAGTCTCTGCAAAACGAGGAAAACTTTTCGGCAACGGTTTTACCGGCGTTTCGTCCGGATAAAGTGATGGCTATTCAAGATCCGGACTGGGCCGCTTATGTAAAGAAATTAGGGGATATCACAGGAATTGAAATCAGATATTTTGCTGACCTTGTGGAAGCGTTGGAACAAAGAATGGATGTATTTGCGGAACTTGGCTGCAAGCTGTCCGATCACAGCCTGGAGAACGTTGTATATGAAGATGCTTCCGAGCGGGAAGTGGACGCCATTGTAGAAAAGGCACTCAACAGGGAACCCCTTTCCGACAGGGAACAAAGCCGGTTTTTAACCCGATTGCTTGTGCATCTGGGCAAAGCTTACAGCCAGAGAGGATGGGTGATGCAATATCATATTGGAGCATTAAGGAGTGTAAATACCCGCTTGTCCCGTGCGCTCGGCCCAAATGTGGGCTGTGACTCGATGAAGGATGATTCGATTGCCGTACCACTGTCCCGGTTGCTGGATGAACTGGATCAGAATAGCCATCTTCCCAAAACGATTTTGTATTGTCTCAATCCGCGTGATAATGAGATGCTGGCTGCCATGGCCGGGAACTTCCAGGAAGGGGGAATCCCGTCAAAGATTCAGTTTGGAGCAGCATGGTGGTTTAATGATCACATCGACGGCATGACCGCGCAAATGAAAACTCTGGGCAATCTGGGGCTGTTGTCCCGTTTTATCGGAATGCTTACAGATTCTCGCAGCTTTCTGTCATACAGCCGACATGAATACTTCCGGCGTATTTTATGCAATATCCTGGGCGAGTGGGTTGAGAACGGGGAATATCCGTATGATCTGGAGTGGTTGGGCGGAATTGTGGAGGATATTTCGTACAACAATGCATACCGTTATTTTGGTTTTGAGCTGAAGTAACCAGCAAAGGAGGGGGACTGTTGCTGCGGTTAGGAAAAGAAGCATTAAAAACGAAAAAAGAGAAGTTTTCAGAGATCGGCATAAAAACGCCTGCCTATGATTTTGAAAGAGTATGGGAAGATACGAGGAAAGAACCGGTGTGGCTCCATATAGGAGGAGGAAATTTGTTCAGGGCCTTTCATTCCGTATTGCAACAGCATTTGATCGAGAAGAAAAAGTCGGACAAAGGGATAATTGTGGTTTCCACCACCAATGCCGGTACGATTGAAAAAGTGTATCATCCTTACGATAACCTTTATCTGGATGTTGTGATGAAAGCCGATGGAATACTGGACATGGAAGTGATCGCCAGTGTTGCCGAAAGCATTGCGGCTGTTCACCCTGTATCCTGGCAACGTCTGAAAGAGATTTTTGCCAATCCGTCGCTTCAGATGGTTACCCTTACGATTACAGAAAAAGGGTATGACCTGAAGGGAATAGATGGGGAAATCCGGGAGGCGGTCAGGCAGGAAATCAAACAGGGGCCGGAACATCCCAGACATACCATGATTGTCCTGGCGGCCCTTCTGCATGAAAGATTCAAAAAGGGAAAAGCGCCATTAGCATTGGTGAGTACCGATAATTTCTCCCGCAATGGAGACCGGCTGAAAGATGCCGTTTTAACAGTGGCAACCATGTGGGAGGAAATGGGGTTTGTAGAGAAAGGGTTTATCGATTATTTGAATGATCCTGTCATGATTGCCTTCCCATGGAGCATGATAGACAAAATTACGCCACATCCTTCTGTTACCGTAAAGGAAAAGCTGGAAAAACTGGGTTACGGCAGCACGGAATTGATTCAGTTAAATAAAAATTCAGCTCCGATTGCCCCCTTCGTAAATACAGAAGAATGTGAGTATCTTGTGATTGAGGACAGCTTTCCAAATGGAAGACCGCTGCTGGAAGAAGCGGGTGTTTATTTCGCAGACAGGGAAGTTGTTGAGCTGGCAGAAAGAATGAAAGTTTGCACTTGCCTCAATCCGCTTCATACTGCCCTGGCCATTTTTGGATGTTTGCTGGACTATCATTCCATTGCCGATGAAATGCAGGATCAGGATTTGAAAGCATTGATTGAAAAGATTGGCTATGATGAAGGTATGAAAGTGGTCACAGATCCGGGTATCATCAATCCGGTGAAATTTATGGAAGAAGTGATTGAGGTGCGCTTTCCCAATCCCTATATTCCGGATACGCCACAGCGCATTGCCGCCGATACTTCCCAAAAAATGGCAATCCGCTTTGGAGAAACGATCAAATTGTATGCACAAAGGGAAGATCTGGATGTAAAAGATTTAACCTTTATTCCGTTAACCATTGCTGCCTGGTGTCGATATCTGATGGGGACAAGTGACCGCGGTGAGAAGATGGCAATCAGTCCTGATCCGTTACTCAGGGAATTGCAGCAACATATCGGACAAATACAATTTGGCAATCCCGATTCGGTCGGTGATCACTTGCGCCCGATTTTGTCCAATGAAAAAATCTTGGGCGTCAATCTGTATGAGATTGGTTTGGGAGACAAAACCGAAGCGTTTTTCAGATTGCTTGTCAAAGGGCCTGGAGCAGTAAGGAATACATTGCATAATCAGCTCTGTTCATGATTCAGGCAACATATATGGAGAGTGACTTGAAAGACAATTAAAAAGTAAGGTCACTCTTGTTCTTTTTCAAGAGAAGCAAAGGAGATGCAGGTTAAAATGAAAAAGGCAAGAATTTTAAACCGTTTATCCAGGGCAGGCATAATCGCCGTTGTAAGAACAAAAAGCGTGGATGAGGCGGACAAGATATCCCGGGCCTGTGTCGCGGGAGGGATCACATCTCTTGAGATTACGTTTACATTGGCAGAAGCTGCTGAGGTGATCAAAAGACTGAAACAGAACCGGAATGAAAAGGACCTGCTTGTCGGAGCCGGAACGGTCCTCGATTCCCAGACGGCGCGGATGGCGATTTTGGCCGGTGCCGATTTTATTGTATCGCCGGCTTTTGATTATGAAACAGCAAAGGTTTGCAACAGATACCATATTCCCTATATCCCGGGTTGCATGACAGTGACCGAGATGGTAAAGGCTTCAGAAGCCGGATGCGATATTGTCAAACTTTTTCCAAGCTGCGCCGTTTCTCCCGGGTTTATAAAAGATGTAAAAGCACCGCTTCCTGATATTGAAATCATGCCAACTGGAGGAATCAGCCTGGAAAACGCGGAGCAATGGATTATAAATGGTGCTTTGGCTGTTGGAGTTGGAGGCAAACTGACTTCCGGCACCGAAAACCAGATTGTGGACAAAGCCAGACGATTTTCCCGGGCTGTTCAACAAGCGAAAGAGAAACTGCAAAATAGAGAAAAAGGTGCACTGCTATGACTAGAGTGGTAACATTGGGAGAAGTCCTTCTTCGATTATCTCCGCCCGGGCAGATCCGTCTCCTGGGAGCGAGGCAATTTGAATCACATTATGGTGGAAGTGAGTTGAATGTTGCTGCAGCATTGAGCGGTTTTGGCATCCATTGTACAGCAGTCACAAAGGTGCCTGAACATGAATTGGGTTTTTCAGCGATTAAGGAACTGGCCGGTTTTGGCATAGATACTTCTTTCATTGCTAAAGGCGGAGACAGAATCGGGATCTATTATTTGGAAAATGGATATTCGGTAAGACCGGCAAAAGTGATTTATGACAGAAAAGATTCAGCCTTTTCCCGGGTTTCTCCGGATGAGTTCGATATTGAACAAATACTGGCCGGTGCTGATCTGTTTCATGTTTCCGGAATTACTCTTGGTGTCAGCAATAACGCTTTTCAACTGGCCAAGGCTTTTATGCAGAAAGCCAGGAAATCAGGCGTGAAGGTCAGTTTTGATTTTAATTATCGAAGCAAATTGTGGTCAATCGGGGAAGCGACGGAAAAATTCAGGGAAGTGCTTCCTTTGGTGGATATTTTATTTGGCAGTCATTTTGATTTTTGCCATGTACTGGGGAAAAAACCGGTAACCAGCCTTGATAAAACCGATATTCTGCAATATTATCGAGGCCTTTATGAAGCCATGTTTGAACGGTATCACCCTGAATACATCATTTCATCCATAAGGGAAGTGGAAAATGCAAACAGAAACAGGTATCAGGGCCTGCTGTATCATAACCACCGGATCGAACAGTCCAGAAGGTATACTCTTGATATTGTTGACAGAGTCGGAACCGGAGATGCCTTTGCTGCCGGTTTTCTGTATGCCTGGCTGATGAATCGGGAACCTTCCTATGCTATTGATTTTGCGGCTGCGTCGGCGGCATTCAAGCATACGATTCCTGGGGATGTCATGATTGCCCGTGCCTGCGAAATAGAACAATTGATTGCTGCTGCCTCCTGTACTGTGCAAAGATAATAAAACAATTAAACCGGCTCTTTATGAAGGAGCCGGTTTCAGACTGTAGATAAACCCCTTCTAGTAACTGAGTACAGAAGGGGTTTTCTAATAAACTGATTAAAAAATCGACGATGCCGACGGTTTCGCCATCGCCAATTAGCCAGTTTTTTTAAATTCATAGCA
>JBAVDL010000055.1:0-2449 GCA_049587175.1 Thermoactinomyces sp. | reverse complement strand
TACTTGCCACAATGATCCATATGTTTCTGAACCTCACGTTATGGTCACTCCTTTATCTCTGCTTAATATTACCATCCTCACCGTACAGATCAGGGATCGGCGAATGCACATCTACATACTCCCCTTTTTCA
Organism: Thermoactinomyces sp.; assembly: GCA_049587175.1. Taxonomy (GTDB): domain Bacteria; phylum Bacillota; class Bacilli; order Thermoactinomycetales; family Thermoactinomycetaceae; genus Thermoactinomyces. The sequence continues at coordinate 2,318 of JBAVDL010000055.1, read as the reverse complement.
CGATCATATCCTGTGAAATTGTCAATCCCGTGGCTTCCCCAGCCAAAGCCCAGTTGGTTATCCAATCCGTCGTTTTTTTCTACACGGCCATCTGATTCAATCTCATACGTTTCCCCAGGGCGATATCCCACGGAACCTACCAAATCATCATCGTAACGGTAGTTTCGAATCAGTTTGTCATATGTACCGGCTATCTCATTGGCTGCTTCCGCCCGAAGCTGGGGATCACGCATATTCTCCGCATATCCCACTGCCGTACTTCCGACAGCCCCACCCACGGCGCCAACCGGCCCACCAGCCATCCCGCCTCCTACAGCACCTGCCAGGGTAGTTACATTGACATTTGGGAACAAATTTTTTCCCGGAGCATTAAAGGTAATTGCCGGAATCCGGTATCTGGTTGCACAATCTGCCGCCAGATACCCTCCAAGGGAATGGCCGGTCAAAACTTTTTCGTAACCTTGATATTTAGGATGGTTTAATATTTTTTCAATATATTTTCGGGCTTCAATTGCCTGCAGATTTATACGATCGTTTCCCAAAGCAATGGGACCGTCACCAATTACAATATCTTCTACAGTATCTTCCCATCTATCAGTTTCTGTTCCTCTGAAAGCAATTATTAATTCTTTTGTATTTGGATTTTTAAACACATGCACCTGCAATCCATTAGGCAAGTCGAGAGATAAATCTTTCTCTTCCACCCAGTCTTTACCCAACGTAGCTTTTATTCTATCCCGATCTATCACATCCAGATACGTCAAGTCTGCTGCATGTGCCAATTCCTTGTCAGTCGTATCAATCGTATGAATGGTTCCATGTGGATAATCATGACGAATCCCCAGTAAATTCCCAATCCACTGTTTTACACCGCTATACGCTGATTGAATGCCGTTTTTGATCTGTTGGCCATATTTGCGAAAAATCGCGGTAAGGGCAACAATGCCAAGAGTGATTCCGCCAGCAATCTTGCCTGCCTTTGAAGTCAGCCAGTCCCAGGCGTCTTTTGCTATCGATGCGGTCCAATCTGTCGCTCTCTTTATTCCCGATTTTGTCTTTTCCCATGTACTGGAAAAAAAGTCTCCCACTTTATCGAAGAAACCTTTTTCCTGTCTGGACTCCATTATCGGTCTCTCTTTAGCAGGGGCAGGGCCTTGTTCTACCTGGTTAAAGTTATCATTTATATCGGGAATTTCGAAGCTTCCTCCTCCAGTAGCTCCGACCGGCTGAATCCCCATAAAACCGACAACCAAAACAAAAAAGAGAATGACACTCGCCTGATGCAAGATTTTCATTTTGTTACTGTTTCACCTCTTTTTTATTTGAACCGAAAAACAATCCTTCCCTCTATTTCCATAGAGAGTGAATAATTCGCTTTTTGCTGCCTATTGCAAAAAACCAAATTGTAAAATTCTTTTTGATATTAATCATCATACTGTAAATAACCCCTTTTGAAAACACAATCAAATCCCTTGTCATCCATTTTCTTTATAGAATGATTCGACAAAAAAAGCTTAATGTTTGATTACCGTTTTATATTGGTCCAGATTCAAATTGTCAATATCTATTTTCTGAATGTCATCTTCGGAAATATTATAGCGATATAGTAAGTAATTATCCTCTTCTTCATTTTCAGAGGATGTTTTTAATTGGTCATCATACACAAAAAAAACGATTAAAACATCATTAAAATTCATTGCCTTGATTTCCTTTAAAAATTGTTTTATTTCTTCTTCATATCGACCCTTGTGCTGATATATTTCTCCTCTCCAATGAAATGAATAGTCCTTATCCCCGCCGTTTTTTAACACTTCAAACACCGAAGGGACTTCTCCTTTATATTTGCTTTCTTCTGCTCCGTTTGAATAAGAGATCGTTTCGATTTCCCTGATCTCCATCGTCCTTTCAGACAGGGACTTAATCTCGGGCTCCAATTCCTTGTTCCATAATTTAAGTACATAATCATCTTTGATTCCATCCGGCGGCAGCCAGTAGACCGTAATTTCCGTGTTCTTCCCGTCTTTCACTTTTCCCCTGATAAAGCAACTCGCTCCAAACTTCCGCACACATTCCACTTTTGTTACTTCAAATTCCTTGTGATAGGTCTCTTTTATATGCTGGACTGCTTTTTGCCTCAGTTCTTCTTCTCCCACCTGTTTCACTTCCTTTGCTGTATTGGTTGATTCGGCCTGACATCCTGCCAGAATCAAGGCAAGAATACTTGCCACAATGATCCATATGTTTCTGAACCTCACGTTATGGTCACTCCTTTATCTCTGCTTAATATTACCATCCTCACCGTACAGATCAGGGATCGG
>JBAVDL010000054.1:0-2037 GCA_049587175.1 Thermoactinomyces sp. | reverse complement strand
GAAGGTCGGGGGTTCGAATCCTCCAGGGCACGCCATAACAGTCTGGTGACCATAGCGGAGGGGATCCACCCGTTCCCATCCCGAACACGGAAGTTAAGCCCTCCAGCGCCGATGGTACTTGGGGTTTTCCCCCGGGAGAGTAGGTCGTTGCCAGGCTGTCAAAATAATTAAATATTGTGATGTTTTGTATGGGCATGTTGCTCACAAATTGAATTTAAAAAGGATATTATATCTATAAAAAATTAAAAAAGAATAATGTTGACATTAACTTTAGATCTGTGTATTATATTATTTGTCAGCATCACAACAAGTCATAACAAAGTAAGTAACTAACTTTTTCGGTTTGTTTTCATGGAGAGATGTCCGAGTTGGCCGAAGGAGCACGATTGGAAATCGTGTAGACGGGTAACCCCGTCTCGAGGGTTCGAATCCCTCTCTCTCCGCCATCTATCTGATTTTATCAGATAAAGGCTCGGTAGCTCAGTCGGTAGAGCAGAGGACTGAAAATCCTCGTGTCGGCGGTTCGATTCCGTCCCGAGCCACCAGCTGGCTGGTGTGGCTCAATTGGTAGAGCAACTGACTTGTAATCAGTAGGTTGGGGGTTCGAGTCCCTCCACCAGCACCATACAGGGGCGTAGTTTAATGGCAGAACAGAGGTCTCCAAAACCTCCAGTGTGGGTTCGATTCCTACCGCCCCTGCCATATAAAAGGATGGACACAAAATGGCGGCATAGCCAAGTGGTAAGGCAGAGGTCTGCAAAACCTTTACCCCCGGTTCGAATCCGGGTGCCGCCTCCATATATGATATGCGGACGTGGCGGAATTGGCAGACGCGCAAGATTCAGGTTCTTGTGGTCACTACGACCGTGGGGGTTCAAGTCCCTTCGTCCGCACCAAACTTAACCAAAAGAACTCCTGACGACCACGTCCGGGGTTCTTTTTTTGGAATTCTGCCATTCCGCTGTGGGGAAGCAAATCAATTCAATCTGTGAACGAAAAAATGCCTGGCTTCCGCTATGGGAATAAGAGCAAGCAACCGGGAAGGCAGATTCCCGGGTGAAACGGCTCAACCTGAAATCCCCAGCCAAACCTGCAAGTGGAGTCTTTGGGAAAAGGAAAACAAGGATTCTGTTTCTGTCGCAGAAGTGTGGAACCACATGCTGATCTGAACGGAGCCATCAACATCACTGTTGTCCAAAACGGGATTGCAGATGAGAAGCCCGGAAATCCACGGCTTCAGTGGTTGGAGTGCAAGAATGCAGGATTCAGGATTTGGGCTCTAATGGCGGGAAGGAAAGTTGGACTTCAGTCATTAAAGTTTTTTCAAGTTGTAATGGGCAGGTCAAACTTCATCGGTAACGTCTCTTCTGGAAAATACCACAGGCACATGATCCGGATGAACGGAAGTGCTGTTGGAACGGATCAAGTCAGCCTGGCAAATAAAAAATAGCCAATTCATGTGAATCAGCTATTTTCATTATGCCGGTTCTCTGACTGTTTTTCCGGCAATTTCAGCTTGTTTTTTATTTTGTCTTGTGGAATTATCTCTTCAAGGATTTTGTTGGTTTTACGTTCAGGTGTCCGGATTTTATCTTTAAGGTTGCAAGGATCCAATTTTTCCAGAAAGCCTGGATGCCTCCATTTATAGCAAACTTTTCCAGGTTTCTGGTTTTCGTTGACGGGTGGCAATTTATCTTTTTCATATACAGGCGGCAATTCTTCGGAAGGATCTACAATAGCGACTAAATCTGACGAACGATGGTTGGTTGAGGTGTTGGTAGAGGACGATGCTTCTGCTTGACTGATCCCGTTTTCGGATGGTTTTGTGGCTTCTTTGGAATCGGTTGTATCAGATTGCGAGGGTTTATCTGTGATTATATTCTGGTCTGAGGTATTTGTATCTTCAGATGTATCCGACTTTTCTTCTGAAAGAGCCTGCTGGCCGGGATTGGTTCTGCCAGTTGAATGATCTTCCATGCCAATGACATAATAGGAAAATGTCATAATAAAAATAGCCAGACCAGCACTTGTAAATCC
>JBAVDL010000053.1:0-7275 GCA_049587175.1 Thermoactinomyces sp. | reverse complement strand
TTCATAAACTGTGTCAATTCATCCAAATAAGTTGCTTCATCCAAGAAATCAAATCCTGTTTCCCGCCACCGCTGATCCCATGTAAAACTTTGTAACCAGTCTGGTAGCTGCATTAGAGGACCATCCTTTTTATGTAAATTCATTGTAAAAAGTCTGCAGAAAAACCGGCACTTCCTCATTTCCTGAAATTTCACAGCAAAATCTCATGCCAATAACAGACCAAATCCGTCATGCCGGAATCCAGTACTTCTGTCCCAAAACGGGTACTGAAATATTGTGAAACGCATAACCATGATTGAAACGAAATAAAAGTCCGGTTTTAAAATCGTCTTCAAAACCACCGGTTTATCGGCAGAGGCAACTGAAAAGCACCAGTTGGGGCAAAGGCGATTCATTTGAACTGAACCACGCCTGTCCTTGCTGCAAATGAAAAAACAGAAAGCAACTTTTTTAAAAAAAGTTGGTCATTCCAATCATACCAAAAAAACAGATCAAAACGGTACCTTTTCTGCTGTTTATGCTCCCTGGCTCCACACAAAAACATTGCAACATTTATTTTTATTTGAGTTGCTTCTTCTCTTCCATTGGCCTGCAATCTTCTTTCTTGCTTTTATTTGTGATGATCCGCTCCAGCTTTTCATATATTTTTAACAGATGCTCCAGATCATCAGAAGATAATTGGGAAAAATAGCATTTAACTGCTTTATCACTGATTTGCCTGGCTTTATTCAAGATTTCTTTCCCTTCCGGAGTCAATTCAATAATAATGACACGCCGGTCGCTCGTATCCTGTGAACGCCTGACCCACCGACGCGCTTCAAGCCGGTCAATCATCAACGTAACAGCACTTGGCTTGACTTCCATTAAATTGGCAATATCTGTAGCCCGGCATTTCCCTTGGGATTCAATCGTTTTCAAAATGTAAAATTGTCCGCGCGTCAAACCCAATTCTGACAAAACTTCCCCAATCTGATGGCCGATTTTTCTGGTAATGGAATACGTTAAAGCTTGGATACGCGACAAAACATTTTCGTCATTCATCAGTCTCCCCGCTTTCTGTATACTATTAAACCTATTAATAATTAATTGCATTAAATAATATCATGAAAACGGAAAAAGTCAACCGTTTTGAAGCCTCCTTTTTACATTTTAATCACAAGTACAGGTTCCAAACCGGCCAGCCTGTTTGGAAGCATCATATACAAGCCGGTCACTCTCCTTCAGGTCTGAAACAGATACAATTCCAGCCCCAAACATGGCAAGTTTCATTTCCAGCATGACCAGTTCCAGTCGCCTGATCATCTCTTCCGGATCAGAGCTTATGGCAGCAGGCAACAGTGCGCGCCCAAATCCAGCCAAATCGGCTCCCAACGCAAGCGCTTTCGCCGCATCGATTCCGGTTTCCAATCCTCCGCTGGCAAGAATCGTTCCGGTTGGGGCTATACTTCGCGCCTCCAAAATACATTCCGCTGTCGGAATCCCCCACTCGGTAAAGGCCTGGGCTGCTTTTCCCAGCAAAGGATGACTGGTCCGGTGCTTTTCCACCTGACTCCACAATGTTCCGCCTGCACCGGCAACATCAACAAACTGTACGCCGCAATCAAACAATGTCTTTACCAGTTCCGCGTTTATTCCCCAACCGACTTCTTTGACTCCAACCGGTATGGACAGGCGCACACACAATGTCTCTATTTTATTTAACAAACCCTTGAAATCCACATCGCCTTCAGGCTGGAAAACCTCCTGCATCGGGTTGAGATGCAGTACCAAGGCGTCCGCCTCCGCAATTTCCACCAGGTACCGGCATTCATCACTTCCAACTCCCTTGTTTAACTGGACTGCACCGATATTGGCAAGAATCGGGATATCCGGTGCATAGCGCCTTACCTGAAAAGTGTGTTTGATTTCGGGATATTCCAATACCACGCGCATGGATCCCAAAGCCATCGCCCACCCGCATTCCTGCGCGGCGGCAGCCAGCCTTTTGTTAATTTCCCCGGTTTCTTCGGTTCCTCCCGTCATCGAACTGATAAAAAGGGGAGCCTTGAGCGGTTTTCCCAAAAAAGAACTGGAAAGATTGATTTCCTTCAAATCCACTTCCGGCAACGCCTGATGCACAAAACGGTAATTTTCCAGTCCGGTTGTAATCTTGCTGCTGGTGACGTTTTCATTGAGCACGATCCGCAGATGCTCATTCTTTCGCTTTTGGGTATTCTGTTTCATTGATCCATTCCTTTCTTCTTGATCTACAGACTGAATTTAGTTTGACGCAAAGCTTCCTTTCTTCATACAAACAAGGTTATATGCCAAAATGACCGCAAGGAAAAAATTGCGGTCATTTATGATCAGAATTCCCTGTGGAATTGTCCCATGATATCGACAGTCTCCATAATATTGACAAAGGCTTTCGGATCGGTTTTCCGAATAATCTTTTTCACTTCAGATAATTGATAACGGGATATGGTCATAAACAGGACTTTCCTCTTCTGTTTCGTATAAGCACCTTCTCCATCAACAATGGTAATGCCCCTTACCAGCCTGGAAATCAGATTTTCCCTTACTGACTCAGCTTCGTTGGTAACAATCATCACCGTCAACTTGAGATGTTGGGTATGAATCATATCAATCACTTTTCCTGTCACAAAGATGGACAACATCGTATACAAAGCGATGTCCCATGTGAACAGAAAACCGGAAATAAAGACAATAATTGCGTTTAGGATAAATGAAAGCATCCCGAGCGGCACTTCCTTTTTTCGGGCCAGTAAAAAAATGATGATGTCCAACCCCCCGGTGGAACCCGAGAAACGGAAAATCAATCCAATTCCTATTCCGGCCAGGGCACCGCCAAAGACGGCGGACAAGATGGGATCCGTAGAAATCGGCTCAACGGGAAAAACCAGCAATGCGCCGGACATGACCACGACAGCCAGAATTGTATTGATCATAAATTTTTTTCCCAGCTTGGCAAACCCCAAAATAAGCAGGGGAATATTCAAGGCAAGGTTGATCCAGCCGGTATTAATTGGCGTTTTCAGGCCGATAATCATGGCGATCCCTGCCACTCCGCTGCTTAGAACCTTGTGAGGCAACAAAAAAGAACTCCATGCAAAGGCCACGATGATGGAGGATAAAATGATGACCAATAACCGAATAGCCATAACACCACTTCTTCTTTCTGCTTGCAAAATAATATACCTCATCCAATATGAATCAATATGCTCGACAAATCAATAGTTTTTTTAAAAAAACAACCTTGCGAAAAAGAAAATTCTTGAAAGATAATGTGGCGACAGGATAGCGGACAAAATTACTTTGTCAAAAGAAAAACTCTTCCTCACAAATAACCGGGAAGAGTACAGAAAACAATATACAGAAGGAATATAGAGAGAATACTCGCAGGGCTTTATTCCGCCTCCGTCTGGCAAAGATTTGAGTTTTCACTTGCCGGCACTCAGAAACTTTCGCCTGTTTTTCCTGCAACCGGATGTTTTCGCTTTCCAGCCGCCGAAGTCTGTTCCTGAAAAATACACCTTTGCCGTTGCAGACAAGCTTAACCTTCATAAATTAAAAACAGAAACGTGTCAGCAGGGCATTCCTGCAATGGCCATATGATTTTTTCCGCTTACGTGTTCATGGTATAAATTTTCACCCGGGTTCCCGGTTGATAGTAAGCAATCACTAATTGTTCCCGGGAAACGATCTCTCCTTGCTCCAGATACTTTTGCAAATCAAACGGCAACAATTCAATCACAGCATGCTTGAACAGCTGCCGCTCACTGAAATCCTGTTCCCTGAAGTCTCCGGATACCAGTTCAGGTGATTGAAGCGCTTTTCGCAACCAGACAGACTGTTCTTTCTTGTCAAGCGTCCAATCCCACCAGACCTTGCGGGGCCGATGCCGGTGATTCAGATAATAGTCGTATTTCATCAGTCCCAGTATCACCGGAAGTTGCTGGGTTTGCCGGCTCTTCAGGAAAGAGTAAAGATGGACAAACAAATCTTCAAGTTGGTGCCCAATCCTCTGCCAGCCCTGCTCTTCCCAATAGTTGCCAAACTCCTGGAAGAAATCAAATGCTGACGGAAACTCATGCTGAATCAAGTACTTCAAGGTATGATCCATCCGATGGGCATTCCAGTATTTCTCCAACACATCTTCGACCCGCTTGATCCGGATGATATCCTGAAAGGACAAAAACCGGTTTCCCAGGATTTCATAGGGTGGCCGTTCCATATACACATAATCATATTGATCGGCCTGATTACGCAATCCGGTTCCCCGGAGCATCTTCAAAAACCCCAGTTGCAATTCTTCCGGTTGAAGGGCAAATACATCATTGAATGTTTTGCGGAATGTATCATAATCTTCGAAAGGAAGTCCTGCAATCAAATCAAGGTGTTGGGCAATCCTGCCGCTTTCCCTGATTCGGTTGACCGTTTCTGCCAACCTGGCAAAGTTTTGCCTTCGTTTTACCGCTTTATTTGTTGGATCATTGGTTGATTGAACGCCAATTTCAAAACGGAAGATTCCGGGAGGAGCCTGTTTCGTCAAAAAGTCCAATACTTCAGGGCGCATAATATCGGCCGTAATCTCAAACTGGAATTTACATCCCTGATGATGGTCAATCAGAAACTGAAAGATTTCCAGCGCATAGTCCCGGTTAATATTGAAAGTCCGATCCAGAAACTTGATCATTTTCGCTCCGTTTTCAATCAGATACAACAGGTCTTCCTTGATTCGCTCCATATCAAAAAACCGGACACCCGCTTCTGTGCTTGACAGGCAGAACTGGCAAGTAAAGGGACAACCCCTGCTTGTCTCAAAATAAACCACACGATTTGGCAAATGGGGCAAATCCTCTTTAAAACGGTAAGGCGATGGAATCTTGTTCAGATCCAGTTGCGGCCGGGGCGGATTGATAACGATCTCTTCTCCCCTGCGAAAAGCCAACCCTTTCACCTGATCATACTGTTGGCCTGATGCAATTTCCGACAGCAGATGATGAAAAGTTTCCTCACCTTCTCCAACAACAATAAAGTCAACTTGTGGAATCCGCTGCATCCAGTATCCTGTATCATGGGAGACTTCCGGCCCGCCCAAAACAATTTTTGTTTCGGGGAGCACTTTTTTTAACATTTCCAGGATCGGAATCGTTTGTTCGATATTCCATATGTAACAGGAAAATCCAATCACATCCGGTCGCCGGGCGTACAAATCGGAAACAATGTTCAATGGTTCGTCTTTAATCGTATATTCAGCCAACTCCACATCAAAATCACGGCTGCAATAGGCTTTTAACAGGCGCAATGCCAATGCCATGTGAATAAATTTTGCATTCAGAGTGGATAAAACTGCTTTCATCCTGTACAACCTCTTTTATCTTCGTTTTCCTGAGTCTCTTTTTCGACTCTGTCAGAAATCAGCAGACTGGTTAAACAAGAAATACCTTTTCTCTTCAAGTCTGCATGTTCAGCATACGGTTGAATGGTTACTCCGTCAATCCCCTGACTTCATCTGAAATTCATCACAATAACGAACAATCAACCAGGAGACAAAATAAATCATTCGTTTTTTTGGCGAATTCTCTTTTCTTTTTACATAGGTTTTGTTAAAATCTGAAACATAAAAACGATTATATCCCCACTCGTATAATTGTGGAAATATGGTCTGCGAGTCTCTACCGGGTTACCGTAAATAACCCGACTACGAGTGAAAGAAAAAAGAAGCAACTTTTTATACCTGCCATGAAGCTCATCAGACAGGTCTTTCACTCATGCCATTTTTTTGTGAAAGATTTCTCTGATGAGCTTTTTCATTTACTCATTTCAAGAGGAGGCAACCTTTATGCCAAACAGTTATCATCCATTAAAAATTGCTTCACTCGGGTTTCAGCATGTTCTCGCCATGTATACCGGTGCGATTGCTGTGCCTCTCGTTATCGGGAACGCCTTGAAGCTGACTCCCATGCAGATTGCCTATTTGATTGCCATTGATCTGGTAACATCCGGAGCGGCTACGCTGCTGCAAGTCTTCCGCAACCGTTTTTCCGGCATTGGACTGCCGGTGGTTCTGGGCTGCACTTTTACTGCTGTCGGCCCAATTATCGCGATTGGTTCACAATTTGGAATGGCAGCTGTTTATGGGGCCATTATCGTCTCGGGTATCATCCTGTTGTTTTTTTCCGGAATTCTGGGCAAGCTGGTTCAATCGCTTCCTCCTGTAGTCATCGGATCTGTGGTTACCATCATTGGGTTGACACTGATTCCGGTAGCAATCAACAATGTTGCCGGGGGCCAGGGAGCACCGGATTTTGGGGCCCCGTCCAACCTGTTGCTCGGCTTTGGCGTACTGATCCTGATTCTGATCCTGCATCGCCTTTTCACCGGATTTATTCGCGCCATTTCTGTTTTGATCGGACTAATCGCCGGTACGATAATCGCCTTTTTCATGGGCAAGGCAGACTTGAGTGCAGTAGGACAGGCCTCCTGGTTCCATATGCCTCAGCCTTTCTATTTTCAGACTCCCACTTTTGAAGCCAGCGCCATTTTCATGATGGTTCTGGTCAGTTTGATCAGCATGATTGAATCAACCGGCGTTTTTCTCGCACTTGGCAAAATCTGCAACCAGCCGATCACATCCCGGGATCTGACCCGCGGATACCGGGCAGAAGGTATTGCCACCATCCTTGGAGGAATTTTTAATGCTTTTCCTTATACAACCTACTCACAAAATGTAGGCCTGGTGCAGTTGTCCCAGGTGAAGTCACGCGGCGTTGTTGCTGTTGCCGGCTTTATCCTGATTTTGCTGGGACTGGTTCCCAAAATTGCAGCCATTACTACCATCATTCCACCAGCTGTTTTAGGCGGAGCCATGATTGCCATGTTCGGGATGGTGATTGCATCCGGAATTCGCATTCTGAGTGAAATTGATTTTAACAATAATGAAAACCTGCTGATCATCGCCTGCTCAATCGGGATGGGGCTGGGCGTTACCGCTGTCCCCGATTTTTTCAAAGCATTGCCGGAAAACCTGCAACTGTTAACCAACAGCGGAATCGTAACCGGCAGTATAACAGCAGTTGCCATGCACCTGTTTTTCCGGGTATTTCAGAGGATCAGAAGGAATTCGCCATCTGTTCAGCAAAGTTCCTGACAGAAAATCCTCCCACAAAATATCTGCGGGAGGATTTTTTTTAAGCCAAAGACAACGGTTGTTCAGACAAGACTACCCCATCCTCATCCACATAGGCGTACCAGCCCGGTTTAAAATGTACC
>JBAVDL010000052.1:0-1920 GCA_049587175.1 Thermoactinomyces sp. | reverse complement strand
CCTCTGATCATCCCATACATGGGGAAACCATCTGATCCAGTTCCAATGCTCAGCTTCTTCCTCGGAGAAAAAGGAGACGATTTTCACTTCATCCGGCGAATGATGGGTTACTATCTGAATAACAAGGTTGCGCAATGAATTCAAAATGTAGGTGCGATCACCCACCACTCCAACCACCTGAAGCTTGTTTAAAGGAAGCAGGACGGGAACGTCCTCAACCGTATCAATGTCTTTTTTCAGCTGTTCCGCTTCATCGATCAGGGGATCCCGTTCATATTCATCCTGTTTGGGCGGAATCACTTTTACCGTAGATGGCACATCACCATTCCCCAGACGCAACGACAAAAAATCGGGATCATGGGGAGAACGTTCCCATAAAGAACTGTCCAGCCGCTGCATTTTACGCAAACATTCGCGCGGGGTCGGATTCCACTTTCTCAGCAAGGTTCTTTGCAGTTCCTCTTTCTTTTCCAGATCCTCCCGAAGCCTTTGCAGGAGGTCCCGGTATTTTTTCTCCCGTTCTGCCAGCTGTGCCTTGTATTTCTTTTTCTGGGACAAGTAAACAAAAAAAGGAATAATATAAGAAAAGGCCATCATCATGGAAGAAACAATAGAGAACATGAAAAAGGTGGAATTCCCATAGGCTCTGCCGCTGCTGCTCATATACACGTACAGCCCGATTGTCGTCAGTGTCATAATAATCGGGAAAATCAGATACACATAAGAAAAGGTCGGTTTTGAAGGTTTAGCTGGAGGTTCGCTGATCTCTACCACCTGACGCGGCAAATCCTGCTTAATTCTTGGTGATCTCTGAAATATAATGCTCATCGATTCCTCTCCTTTTACTGGTTTAACCATCAGTTTCCCAAGCTTCAAGTAACCCCCTGATTTCTTTTTTCGTCAGCAATTCAAGCTGGCTGGCTATTTCTTCGTGCTTCTCCTCTTCCCGATGCTTTTTCTGGATACGCAGATAAACACCATCCATGATTCCATAGTCCTGAAGTGTTTTGGTTTCGCTCAGCCTTCTCCAGACGCCTTTTCTTGTTTTTACTTCCAGCACAAACTTTTCATTCTCGCCGGAAAGGGTTTCATCAATCGCGCCAGCAATCATTTCCAGCAAACCGGCAACCGGCACATTGGAAGGAAGTTCAAAATCGATCCAGTCCGATTTTTCTTCACCAATAACAACTGTAACAATCACATCCAAGCAGTCCCCCTCCTTTCCTAGCAAACATGTGCTTAAACGGAAAGCGGGGAAATGAAACATTTCCCCCGGTAAATACCTTGTTCAGGCAAAATATTTTTTTCCAAGCAATTATGTAAACATGCAGGTCGACATAATCAAACAAGCCAGACAAACCCGTCTTGCCATCAATTAAATTTTAAACATTGCCCTTATGATAATCAATACGCGAAACCTGTGTAAATTTTGTGAATAGACAATTGGAGGATAATTGCCTATTCACAAAAAAAGAACTGCTGACTAAATGTCAGCAGCCTTTCTGTAAGTATTAAGCCATGCGGCGACGAAGTGCCAAGGCACCCAAACCGGCAGCCAGGAGAGATGCACCGATTACGATGTTATTGGCATATGGAGAAGCCGTTTTTGGCAATTTGCCTCCATTTTTGCCGTCATCTTTGCTGCCATCTTTGCCATTGTCGTCTCCGCCATTATTTCCTGGGGTGTCATTTCCACCATTGTTGTTGTCGCCAGGATCTTTGGTTCCCGGATTATCGGTTCCCGGGTTGTCTTTACCAGGATCTTGCGGATCCGGATTACCAGGTTGTTCACCGGGTTTTTTGGTTTTTACACAAACGAGATTGCCAGCTTCTCCAAATGCTTTTACGTTGAGATCAACCAGTTTAAGAGCTTTTGCACCAACTTTGATATTGAAGCAATACTCAATGCTTGGTTTCAAG
>JBAVDL010000051.1:0-12293 GCA_049587175.1 Thermoactinomyces sp. | reverse complement strand
ACGATACCCGAGTGGCAAGTAGGTATAAATTCCGGCTGCCAACTGCCGGATAAAACCTCCGCGCAACAATAACTGATGGCTGATTGTTTCTGCTTCTCCCACAATACGAAGTGTCGGAGCCAGCATATTTTTTTGACGCATGTGCATCCCTCGCTTTCATAAGCTACATCATTGTCTTATCATACAACAAAACAAAGTAAAGAAAAAAGTGGCTTTTAAAGTGGAATTCCCACAATCTTTCCTGATAAAGCGAAAACCCAGAGCCCTGTCAAGGGAACTGGGTTTTCGCTTTTAGCCGGGGAAAAAAACTTTCTTGATGTCATTAAACGTAACTACAATCATCAGCATGATAAGTAAAGCGAAACCAACAAAATGAACGAAACTTTCCTTGTTCGGATTTACAGGGCGTCCGCGTACAGCTTCAATCCCGATAAACACGAGCCGGCTGCCGTCCAGTGCCGGAATTGGAAGCAGGTTGAAAATACCCAGGTTCAGGCTGAGAAGCGCTGTCCATCGGATCAGTTGCTCATACCCGGCTTTGGCTGCCTCACCGGTAATCGAACCCATTTGTACAGGACCGCCCAAACTCTTGATTCCCAACTGTCCGGTAATCAACTGTCCAAATCCGTCGAGAATGATTACCGACCAGTCGTAGGTCTGCTTGAAGCCGTCTTTGACTGATTCGAGCAATGTTGCATCCCGTTTCATTTCATTGATATTGAAGTAAACACCAATTTGATAAGTTTCCCCACTTTTTTGCGGTGTCACCGGAACATTCAATTCTTTGCCATCCCGTTGAACGGTAACAGTAACCGGATTACCTCTGGACTCCAGCAATTTATACCTTAACGAATCCATATTGCTAACCTTTTCGCCATCAATAGCCACAATCAGGTCATTGTCCTGAATGCCGGCCTGTGCTGCCGGTGAATCGGGAATCACTTTATCAACCGGGAGCCGGTCCTCAATTCCCGTAATAAATGTATAAACGGCAAACAGCACAATGGTCAGAAGAATATTAAACAGCGGCCCCGCAAAAATCGTCATTGCTTTCTGTCCTGCAGTTTTTGAGCCAAACTGGCGATCAAGCGGAGCAATTTGCATTTGTGTCTTTTCATTGTAGTGAACAATCGCTTGCGGATCCAGGAAATATTTCTGCTCTTTTCCATCCTGTTTTTCCAACACCACATAAAGTTCCTTTTCCAGATCGGCTTCGACCAGTCTTCCTGCTTCAAATGAATCAACATCTATTTGCGGCGGTTCATAAAGATACAAGTGCTTCAGCAGGCCATTCCCGGACTCTGTGGCAAAAATGGCCGTGCCCGTTTTTATTTCCACCATGTCTGCATCTTCGCCAGCCATTCGCACATAACCGCCCAAAGGCAGGAGCCGAATGGAATAGAGAGTTTCTCCGCGCATTTTTGTAAAAACTTTTGGCCCAAATCCGATTGCGAACTCCCGTACTAATATTCCTGAACGCTTTGCGAAGATAAAATGACCCAATTCATGCACAAAGACCAGGAAACTCAGTACAAAAATAAATACTATTATTGTTTGCATGGATTGTTCATCACCACCCTGGTTGATCACACACCAACAGCTAAGTCAAAGGCACAAGACAGTTTTTGGCAAATTGCCGTGCCCATTGGTCTGCTTCTTCAATTTCTTCCAGTGACGGATTGGATATGCTTTGATGAGCATCCAGCGCCCGTTCTACTATTTTTTCGATATCCAGGAAACGACAATTTCCGTTTAAAAATGTTTCCACTGCTACTTCGTTTGCCGCATTCAGTACGGTGGGCATTGTCCCCCCGGCTTTTCCGGCTTCATAAGCCATTTTCAGGCATGGATACCTGTCATGATCCAGAGCGCGAAAATCCAGGCGGGACAAGGAAACAAGATCCAGGCGCTCGGACCGGAGCGGCATCCTGTGCGGATAAGACAAGGCATACTGAATCGGTATCTTCATGTCCGGTGTGCCTAATTGAGCCATGACAGCACCATCGGCAAATTCCACCATGGAATGAATTACACTCTGGGGATGCAGGATTACATCTATTTTCCCATAGGGGAAACCAAATAGCCAGTGCGCCTCGATCACTTCGAAACCTTTGTTCATCATGGTTGCACTGTCAATGGTTATTTTGTGTCCCATTGACCAGTTGGGGTGCTTCAATGCCTGTTCCACTGTCGCATAAGCCAGTTTATCCCTGCTCCAGTCACGAAATGCTCCCCCGGAAGCGGTAAGGATCAAACGTTCCGCTTCAGCGGGCCTTTCCCCGTTCAAACATTGGAACAGCGCAGAATGTTCACTGTCGATGGGCAACAGTGGTACCTGATGTTTCCTTGCTTCAGCTGTAATGATATGTCCTGCCGTCACCAGCGTTTCTTTATTGGCCAACCCGATTTTTTTCCCGGCGCGAATCGCCGCAAGTGTAGGGAACAAACCCTTGCTTCCTACCAAAGATGAAACCAGGTAAGTAGCCTCGCTGCAAACCGCAACAGCTTCCAGTCCTTCATCTCCCCACAGCACGTTGACAGAATCATCTACTTCCCGTTTTACTTTATCGGCCGCTTCTCTGGTTGCCATCGACACCAACCGGGGTTTGAACGCTCTGACTTGCCGGATCATTTCTTCGGTGTTTTTTCCCGCAGCCAATGCTACTACTTCAAACTGGTCGGGGTGTTCCCTGATGACAGCCAGGGTATTTTTTCCGATGGAACCGGTAGAACCGAGAATTGCCACCTTTTCCAACATTCCATTGCTCCTTTCGCCTGTCAGTCACTACAAAATCCTAACCAAATGAAGAATGATAAACGTAAACAGCAAACTGTCAAAACGATCCAGGAAACCGCCATGCCCGGGTAAAAATGTACCTGAATCTTTCACGCCGGTACTTCTTTTCCATGCGGATTCCACCAGGTCACCGATTTGACCGACAATTGTGATCAGTATACCCAATCCCAAAGCCAGCAACGGATCGCCCAGGTCGGGAAAAACAAAAAAGATGATCAAACTCATAAGGGTACCGCTTAAAATTCCGCCAAGTGCTCCTTCAACTGTTTTGTTGGGGCTGATTTCCGGCCATAATTTCTGATTTCCCCATCTTTTCCCGATAAAATACGCACCGGTGTCATTGGCCCAGGTTGCCAGAATAATCAACAAGGACCAGGCCAGACCATTTTCTTTCCAAATCGTGAGCATCATATAGGAAAAGCCGTATCCTATGTATATCGCACCAACATACAAATAAGCCATCTGGAACAGGTCAAACCGGTTACGGCTAAGTACAATCCATAAAAAATATAGAATAAGCCCTAGAATGATCGGTGTAGTTCCTTTTAAAAAAGAGGAATCAGAGAATATGGGTCGATTCGCCAATCCGCTGAAATAAACCATGCTTACAAGGAAGATCCCAATAAAAATCTGCGGGGTGCGAATGGAAATATGTTTCATTTTAGCATATTCAATAAAGGCCACTATTCCTAAAAAAAATAAAAAGAGGGTGTACAACCAGGCCCGGCTCATGAGGAGCAAAAAAATCGCAGCCCCCAATATACCTGTAATTATTCTCTGTTTCATCGTTTATTTCCCCTGTTCTATTTACACTGCCCCAAAGCGTCTTGAACGATGCTGGAAATCTTCGATAGCCCTGTAAAAATATTCAGATGAGAAATCAGGCCAGAGAACGTCTGTGAACCATAGCTCACTATATGCAATTTGCCATAACAGAAAGTTACTTACCCGAATTTCGCCACTTGTCCGGATGACCAGATCAGGATCCGGAAGTCCTTTGGTCAACAAATATTGGCTCATCAGTTTCTCTGTTACTTGCTCCTTATCAATATGACCACTTTTTACGTCATCTATAATCTGATGTACAGCGTGCAAAATTTCATCCCTTGAGCCGTAATTGATCGCAAAATTTAAAATGAGTCCCGTATTGTTTTTTGTTTTTTCCTCAAACTCTGCCAGTGCTTTTTGCGTATGTCCCGGTGTTTTGCTTTTTTCTCCCAGCATTTGGACCTTAACATTTCGCTCAATCAACTCACCCAGGTCTGTTTTTAGAAACTCAATGGGCAGTTTCATGAGATAGTCCACTTCATCCTTGGGCCGTTTCCAGTTCTCCGTGGAGAAGGAGTAAAATGTCAGCACCTTGATTCCCAACTGATCCGCACAGCGAATAATTTCACGTACCCGCTTCATCCCGGCTGCATGACCTGCTGTACGGGGCAATCCTCTTTTTTTGGCCCAGCGTCCGTTTCCATCCGTAATAATTGCCACATGTTCAGGTAGGGGTGCCTGGTTGATCTTTTGCAACAATTCACTTGTTTCCTCTTTCTTCTCTGATCCCACCAAACGTTTGATTGATCTGATCATGGAACATTCCTCCGCAAATAGATCTCACCATATCTTTGGTATGGATAAATCTTTTTCCTTCAATTGTATTACAAATTTAGCCAGAAAACCCCCTCTGTCAGAGAAGGGGTTTTCACCCAGATGGATGATTCCTTAGATCTCCATAATTTCTTTTTCTTTATCCGCGACTACCTGATCCACATTTTTGATAAATTGGTCTGTCAGTTTTTGTATTTCATCTTGACCGCGATGAAGTTCGTCTTCCGTGATATCGCCATTTTTTCTCATCTTTTTCAACTCATCGTTTGCATCCCGCCGAATGTTGCGTATTGCCACCTTGGCTTCTTCCCCCGTTTTGCGGGCTACCTTGACCAGTTCGCCGCGCCGCTCTTCTGTCAAGGCAGGAATGGTAATGCGGATTACCGATCCATCATTGTTTGGAGTCAGGCCAAGTTCCGATTTCAGGATTCCGCGTTCAATGTCGCCAAGTGCGGATTTGTCCCACGGTTGGATTAACAACGTCCGGGCATCCGGGGTGGAGATATTGGCCATTTGATTGATCGGCATTTCAGAACCATAATATTCGACAACCACTTTGTCAAGCAGCGCAGGGTTGGCCCGACCGGCACGGATGGCGACCAAATCCTTTTTCAGAACCTGAATTGCCTTTTCCATTTTCCCTTTTGCCTGTTTCTTTACTTCATTCATATGCTTACACGCTCCCCTTTACCAATGTTCCAATATGTTCTCCCAACAATACGCGCCGAATATTGCCCTCTTCTGAGATATTGAACACAATTAAAGGAATATTGTTATCCATACACAATGAGGAGGCAGTGGAATCCATCACTTTTAATCCTTTATTGAGAATTTCCAGGTAAGTCAGGGTATCGTATTTTTTTGCTGTAGGTTCTTTAGCAGGATCCGCAGTGTAAACACCATCAACATTATTCTTGGCCATCAGGATGACATCTGCCTCAATTTCAGCAGCCCTGAGCGCTGATGTTGTATCTGTGGAGAAGAATGGATTCCCATTCCCGCCAGCAAAAATGACAACACGCCCTTTTTCCAGATGACGAATAGCCCGGCGGCGAATATAGGGTTCGGCCACCTGGCGCATTTCAATAGATGTCTGTACACGGGTGGGAACATCGATACTTTCCAGCGCATCCTGCAACGCCAGGGAATTCATGACTGTAGCCAGCATTCCCATGTAATCAGCAGTCGCACGGTCAATTCCACGGGAAGAACCGTGAATTCCCCGCCAAATATTGCCGCCACCTACTACAACAGCAACTTCTACCCCCAATTCCACAACTTCCTTGATTTGTTTGGCAAGCGACTGAATAACCGATGCATCAATTCCATAACCCTGTTTGCCAGCCAAAGCTTCACCACTTAATTTTAATATGACTCGCTTATATTTTGGAGTACTACTCATGGTTTGCCTCCATTTCAAACAAAATCATTCATTTTGCAACCATGTGCAAGGAAATTCAACTGAAAACAGCAACTTGTCCCATGTGCTGCTTTTTTATCATTTCTTAAAAAAAAGGGAACACCCCGTTTGTGTTCCCATATATCTCATTAACCTTTCTTGACCTGGGACATAACCTCTTCAGCAAAATTGCATTCACCTTTTTCAAGACCCTCTCCCATTTCAAAACGAACAAAACGGCGAACATTGATATTTTCCCCGATTTTGGCAATCATTTCCTTTACCAGCTGGTCTACCGTTTTATCCGGGTCTTTCACAAAGGCCTGATCGAGAAGGCAAATTTCCTTGAAATGCTTTTTAAGGCGGCCTTCCACCATTTTATCAACGATATTTTCCGGTTTGCCCTCTTCAAGTGCCTGTTGTCTCAGGATTTTGCGTTCTTTTTCAATTTCGCTTTCCGGAATTTCTTCGCTGCGTACATATTTCGGATTCATTGCTGCAATTTGCATGGCGATGTCACGGACAAAAGTTTTGAACTCGTCCGTTTTGGCAACGAAATCGGTCTCACAGTTAACCTCTACCAGCACACCGATTCTGCCGCCCGCATGTATGTAGGATTCAACAACACCTTCGGCAGCAATGCGATCTGCTTTTTTCGCAGCTTTTGCAATCCCTTTCTCACGAAGATATTCCACGGCTTTATCCATATCTCCGTTTGTTTCCGTTAATGCTTTTTTACAATCCATCATCCCTGCGCCTGTTTTATCACGCAATTCTTTTACCAATTTTGCGCTGATTGCCATGAATGGTCCTCCTTTTTGCTATTACGTATAAAAAGGGACAGGCATGAATCAGATTCATGCCACCCTAGACTTTTTCATCAAGAAGCGGTTGTTCCTTGCTGTTCGCCCTGTTTGCCTTCCAGAATGGCATCAGCCATTTTTCCGGTAAAGAGACGAACCGCACGGATCGCGTCGTCATTGCCCGGGATGACGTAATCCACTTCATCAGGATCACAGTTGGTATCCACAATGGCAATGATAGGAATGTTCAATTTGCGAGCCTCAGCAACTGCAATGCGTTCCTTGCGCGGATCTATTACAAATACCGCATCGGGCAATTTTTTCATGTGCTTGATGCCGCCCAGGAATTTTTCCAGTTTGGCCTGTTCTTTTTTCAAAAGAACAACTTCTTTTTTGGGCAATACATCAAAGGTTCCATCTTCTTCCATGCGTTCCAGTTCATGAAGGCGATCGATCCGTTTGCGAATCGTCTGGAAGTTGGTAAGGGTTCCTCCCAGCCAGCGATGGTTCACGTAAAACATATTCGAACGGGTTGCCTCTTCCTTCACGGCTTCCTGTGCCTGTTTCTTGGTTCCCACAAACAGGAGCGTACCGTCATTTGCGGCCAGATCCCGCACGAATTGATATGCCTGTTCCATCATTTTGACTGTTTTTTGCAAGTCAATAATGTAAATACCATTTCTTTCAGTAAAGATATACTTGCTCATCTTCGGATTCCAGCGACGTGTCTGGTGACCAAAGTGAACACCGGCTTCCAGCAACTGTTTCATTGATACTACTGCCATTTGAAAATCCTCCTTATTGGTTATCCCTCCGTCGAAATCATCACGAACAGAAACCATCCGATCATGGCACCGCTGCCCGCTTTTTTCGACGTGTGTGTTTTACACCATTGTTGAATATACCATATTCACAAGCGAAATCGCAAGCAAAAACTCCGGGCATTCGTCAATTCGAAAAAAAAGCCAAATTCGCTTCACTACAGGATATATTGGCTCAAATCACGGTCTTTCACAATATCTTGCAAGCGTTCTTTCACATATTCTTTCGTAATTTTGATTTCACCTGCTCCAATCTCGGGTGCATTAAATGAAAGTTCCTCCAGCATCCGTTCCAGAATGGTATGGAGACGACGGGCACCGATATTTTCGGTATTATTGTTTACTTCCGCTGACAAGCGCGCAATCTCGGAAATGGCTTCGTCAGTAAAGGTGACAGTAATCCCCTCTGTTTCCAGGAGTGCTGTATACTGTTTGATCAGTGCACTTTTGGGCTCTGTGAGAATACGGACAAAATCCTCTGCGGTAAGATCGCTCAATTCCACACGGATGGGGAACCGGCCCTGCAATTCGGGAATCAGGTCCGACGGTTTGGATACATGAAACGCTCCGGCAGCTATAAACAGGATATGATCCGTCTTGACCGGGCCGTATTTGGTCATAACGGTCGAACCTTCCACAATCGGCAGAATATCACGCTGTACGCCCTCCCGGGACACATCCGGGCCATTGCCTTCTTTTCCCGCCACTTTATCAATCTCATCTATAAAAATGATGCCAGACTGTTCCACCCGCTCCAGAGCTTCCTGTGTTACCAGATCCATATCAATCAGTTTTTGCCCTTCCTGCTGGGTTAATACTTCCCGGGCTTCCCTGATGGGAAGTTTCCGCCGCTTTGTCTTTTTGGGCAAAAACTGGCCCAGCATTTCCTGCATATTCATTCCCATCTGTTCTGCACCCATGCCGGCAAACATATCGAACATGGCTGGAGCCTGTTCGTCAACTTCAATCTCAATAACCAGATCTTCCAGTTCCCCTCGCAACAATTTTTCCTTGACCTGGCGCCGTTCTTCATTCATTTTGCTCTCATGCTGCTGATTCTGATTCATGTTGGGTGCAGATTGACTCTGTTGAAAAAGAAATTCAATCGGATTCTTGAAAGAAGAAGTCTCTTTTTTTCCGGGAACCAGAATTTCCACAATCCGGTCATTGGCCATTGCCCGTGCCTGTTCCTTTACACTCTCCAATTTTTCAACCTTTACCATGCGAATTCCTGTTTCCACCAGATCCCGTACCATCGATTCAACATCGCGTCCTACATAACCGACTTCCGTAAATTTGGTCGCCTCCAGTTTGACAAACGGTGCATTGACCAGTTTTGCAAGACGGCGGGCTATTTCCGTTTTCCCGACACCGGTCGGCCCGATCATCAAAATGTTTTTGGGCACCACTTCATCCCTGATTTCATCTGGCAAAAGCGAACGCCGGTACCGGTTGCGAAGCGCAATGGCCACTGCTCTTTTGGCCTGGTCCTGTCCAACAATATATTTATCCAGTTCAGCAACAATTTGTCGGGGCGTCCATTTTTCACGCGAATTGAACACTGGAGTCATCGCTAAACCTCCTCCACAATGATGTGGTCATTTGTGAACACACAAATCTCGCCGGCAATGGTCAGGGCGGCCTTGGCGATCTCTTTAGCTGAAAGATGGGGAGCATACCGCTTCAGTGCTTTGCCTGCCGACAAGGCAAAACTGCCTCCCGAACCAATCGCCAGCATATCATCATCCGGCTCAATCACTTCACCTGTCCCGGAGATTAAAAACAATTTCTCCCGGTTCATTACAATCAGCATCGCTTCCAGTTTGCGCAACACTTTATCGGAACGCCATTCCTTGGCCAATTCCACAGCTGCTCTGGCCAGGTTGCCATGATACTCTTCCAGTTTGCCTTCAAACTTTTCAAACAGCGTGATGGCATCTGCGACAGATCCCGCAAAACCGGCCACCACTTCTCCTTTATATAACCGGCGTACTTTTTTGGCGCCATGTTTCATGATCATCTGATTTCCAAAAGTAACCTGCCCGTCTCCCGCCATCGCAGCTTGTCCTTCATGTCTGATGGCGAATATTGTCGTTGCATGGAAATCTCCCAATCCTGTTTCCTCCTTTTAAACAGCAGACTTTATACAACCGGATCAATCCACCCGGGTTGAAAAACGATTCCGCAAGCCGGATGGCGCTTCTTTGCCAACCCGGATGGGACCGTCATGCAACATATTTTCCCTTACTACTTTATCGTGCAAACTTGCCTGTCAGCAAGAAGATTCAGTTACTTGTTGCCGAAACTTCCCAATTTCCCGCAAGGCACGAGCGGCAAGCCTCTCTGACCGCTCTTTTTTGTTTCTGATGCGTTCAGGCAAAGCCTCAAACAAGCCGAAGTTTACATTCATCGGTTGAAAATGCCGGGGATCCGTATTTGTAATGTAATGGGTCAAACTGCCCAATGCTGTTGTTTCGGGAGGAACAGCCAAAGGCTCACCTTTTATGAAACGGGCTGCGTTCAATCCTGCAAGCAAGCCGGATGCCGCTGACTCCACATATCCTTCCACCCCTGTCATCTGGCCGGCAAAAAAGAGGTCATC
Source organism: Thermoactinomyces sp. (assembly GCA_049587175.1). Classification (GTDB taxonomy): domain Bacteria; phylum Bacillota; class Bacilli; order Thermoactinomycetales; family Thermoactinomycetaceae; genus Thermoactinomyces. The sequence continues at coordinate 2,269 of JBAVDL010000051.1, read as the reverse complement.
CCTTCCTTTAAACTGATAAGTGGGACGTAGAAGTACGGGCGAATTGATAAATGTATTCCGATGCATAACTCCGTAGCGAACAATCTCTGCCTTTTCAAGGCCTGGTATCAGGCGGATCACTTCTTTCTGCGGACCCCATTTCAAATGAGTTTGAAATCCGACTATATTGTAAAGTGTACCGGCACTGTTATCCTGCCGCAATTGTACAACGGCAAACGGACGCTTTCCTGTTCGCGGATCTGTCAGGCCAACCGGTTTCATCGGACCAAACAGCAGGGTCTTTTTGCCGCGGCGGGCCAGCACTTCTATCGGCATGCACCCTTCAAAGAAGATCTGTTTTTCAAAATTCTTTACCGTTGCTGTTTCTGCCTGGATCAGTGCCTCATAAAAGCGGTTGAATTCGTCTTCATTCATCGGGCAATTCAGATAAGCGGCTTCTCCCTTGTCGTAACGCGACTGGACAAACACTTTGTCCATATCAATTGAATCTTTTTCAACAATGGGGGCTGCCGCATCATAAAAATAAAGATATTCTTCTCCCGTCAAAGAACGCAACTCCTCTGACAAGGCGGGAGAAGTAAGCGGGCCGGTAGCAATAATCACTGGCCCCTCCGGCAATCGGGTAATCTCCTCACGCCTCACTTCAATATTTTCATGCTGACTGAGTGTATCAGTGATTTCCTGCGCAAAAGCTTCCCGATCTACCGCCAACGCTCCACCGGCCGGCACGGCATGCCGGTCCGCCGCTTTCATGATCAGGGAATGGAATTGGCGCATCTCTTCCTTTAACAAGCCGACAGCATTGGTTAAGGAAGCACTTCTTAGCGAATTGCTGCAAACCAGTTCTGCAAATTTTCCTCCGCGATGGGCCGGAGTCATCTTCAGGGGTCTCATTTCATAAAGATTTACTTTGATCCCCCGTTCAGCAATCTGCCAGGCAGCCTCGCTTCCGGCCAAGCCGGCTCCAACGACGGTAATCTGCTGTTTTATCATGGTTTTCTCTTCTCCCCCGTCATTTTTTCTCTTCTTCATAATCACAGGCTGTACAACTAATCATGGTCGGCTTTTTCTTCGCCTTTTTTTCTGTCATCAATTGTCCACATTTCGGGCAAGGCCGGGCTACTGGCCGATCCCAAGACACAAAATCACAATCCGGATAACGGCTGCAACCATAGAAAAGTCTTGATTTCTTGCTTTTTCTTTCCACGATTTCCCCTGTTTTGCATTTGGGACAGGCCACTCCGGTCGGTTTTAAAATCGGCTTGGTATTACGGCATTCAGGAAAGGCCGAGCAGGCGAGAAACTTTCCGAAACGGCCAAATTTGTACACCATCTGGCTTCCGCATTTTTCACACACTTCATCGGAAACCTCATCCTTTATTTCCACTTCAGCCATTTCTTTTTCAGCCACCAGCAACTGCTTTTTAAACGGATTGTAAAAATCGTCCAGAACCTGGATCCAGTTCGCTTTTCCTTCTTCGATCAGATCGAGGTCTTCCTCCATACGGGCGGTAAACGTGATATTTAGAATATCCGGGAAAAATTGCCCGATCAGGTCAATAACAATTTCTCCAAGTTCTGACGGCACAAACCGTTTTTCCTCCAGAAGGACATAGCCCCGTTTTTGAATCGTATCCAGAATCGGGGCGTAAGTACTCGGACGGCCGATCCCTTTATCTTCCAGCTCCTTGACCAGGCTTGCCTCCGTATATCGCGGCGGCGGCTGTGTAAAATGCTGTTTGGGATCGATCGATTTCCGCTTAAGCATCTGCCCTTCTGTCAATTCCGGCAAATATTTGTCTTCTTCCTTTTTATTGTCATCGTTGCTTTCGACATACACCTTTATAAATCCGGGAAATCTGATTTTGGACCCGCTTGCTTTAAACAAGGCCTCACCAACACGAATATCTGCCGACACGACGTCGTATACCGCCGCAGCCATCTGTGAAGCGACAAAACGTTCCCAAATCAGCTTGTACAGTCGGTACTGGTCGCGGGACAGATATTTTTTCATTTCAGCAGGAGTCCGGAACACCGATGTTGGACGAATCGCTTCATGGGCATCCTGGGCCCCTGATTTCTGTTTATATTTGCGAACGGTTTTCGGGAGATAATCTTCCCCGAACTTTTCCCGGATATATTTGCGTGACTCGGCCTGGGCCGTTTCCGAAACGCGGGATGAGTCTGTCCTCATATAGGTAATCAGACCAATAGTCCCTTCTTTTCCAATATCTACCCCTTCATACAGCTGCTGCGCCAATGCCATGGT
>JBAVDL010000050.1:0-13227 GCA_049587175.1 Thermoactinomyces sp. | reverse complement strand
GATCCGGGCCGTGACCGGATTGAAGTGGATGGCAGGCCATTGACGCTGGAGAAAAAGAGAACCTTCCTGTTTTACAAACCGGCCCGCGTCATAACCAGTATGCATGATCCCCAGGGAAGAAAGGTGGTTGCCGACTTTTTCAGGCATATACCGGAACGTCTTTTTCCAGTGGGACGGCTCGACTATGAAACGGAAGGCCTGTTGTTGATGACAAATGACGGGGAGCTTGCGCATCAGCTGCTTCATCCGCGCCATGAGGTGGACAAGGTTTATGTGGCTACGGTTGCCGGAAAGCCTGATGAGTCAAGTATCCGACAGTTGGAGCAGGGAGTCAGGTTGCATGATGGCTGGACGGCACCGGCAAAAGTCCGTTTGCTTTCCTACTCCGGGAACACTGATACCTCCCGGTTGGAAATCACAATCCACGAAGGAAGAAACCGCCAGGTGAGGCGAATGTGCAAGGCGATCGGACATCCGGTGATACACCTGATCCGTACCCGTTTCGGCTTTCTGACACTTGAAGGCCTGGAAAAGGGAGAATCGCGGGAACTCAATGCTGAAGAACTTCGCCGTTTTGAAAAATTGTGAGTTAATCAAACAAAATTCAAATGGAAGTTTTCAACTGTTGATCAATCTGACGGTATAATAAGTAATTAGATAATGGGATTGTCTAGCACAGGGGGAGATTTGATGATAGAAAACAGTAAGTGCGAGTGTGGTCATAATAACCCTGCTGGCACTATTTTGTGCGAGTATTGCGGAAAGCCGCTGGATGAATCTGTCGGGAGCAAAGATCTTGTGCAGGAAATGCGTTACGAAGGGAAGGCCAGACGCTCGCAGACTGCGCGAACATCCCCTTTCGACTTGATCTGGAATTTTTTCTCCTCGGTGAAAGTTGCTGTTTTTCTCATTATCACAACTCTGGCTGTTGCCGGAATTGGTACCATCTTTCCGCAAGAAGTGTTTGTTCCCTCACCCGACCCGGCAGGTTACTATGAACAACATTACGGAATCTGGGGTAAACTCTATTATTCGTTGGGCTTTTCTGACATGTACAATTCCTGGTGGTTTGTCCTGCTCATATCACTGATTGGCATCTCGCTGGTCGTTTGCAGTTTGGATCGTGCCATTCCGCTCTATAAGGCATTAAAGAATCAGCAAGCAGTAAAAAATGTGCAATTTATCCAAAGACAGCGCATTTCGCATGCAGAAAGGATTCCGGATGGGGAGGAAGAGCAGAAAATAGACCAGATTGCCCATGAATTAAGCAAACGATATTACCGCATACAGCGCGAACCTGGAGCGCTTTTGGCGGAAAAAGGGCGAATCAGCAGATGGGGTCCTTATATTAATCATATCGGATTAATCATTTTTCTGCTTGGCCTGTTGTTTCGTTACATTCCCGGATGGTATCTGAACGAAAGTATCTGGGTTCGTGAAGGAGAAACAAAAAAGGTTCCGGAAACACCCTATTATGTCAAAAATGAGCGTTTTATCATGGAGTTTTACGGAGAGGAAAAAATACCGGAATCATTTGATGAAGAAGGTTCCATTGTTAAGAAATACCAGACCAATGCCGTACTTTACGAAAAAGACAACCAGACCGGCAAATTGAAAGCGGTGAAAAAATATCCGATTATTGTCAATCATCCCTTGGAATACAAGGGGGTGCTATTGTATCAATCCGGTTTTCAAACGGGTTTGCTTGAACAAATTTCTTTTAAAGTGACAGAGAAGAAGTCGAAAAAGGAGCTGGGAACTTTTACTGTAAATCTGAACAATATCCGTCCGGATCAGGTTTATCAGGTTGGAAATCTGACAGTTCGCCCGCTTGAATATTATCCCGACTTCGCGCTTGAAAACAATCGTCCTGTCACTCGTTCCCAGGAACCAAACCGTCCTGCCTTTATATTTGAAGTAAAGGAACAGGGGGAGAAGACCGGAGAGAAATCATGGGTGATTACAGGTGCCAATCTTGAAAACCTGATGGCTGAAAACCAATACAATATTGATCTGGCCAAAATCCACACCGTTAATGCGTCAGGGTTGATGGTAAGAGTGGATCGAAGTTTACCCATTATTTTTATCGGTGGTATGATTTTTATGATCGGATTAATCATGGGTTTTTACTGGAACCATCGCCGGATTTGGGTTCGTTTTAGCAATGGAACTTTATATGTTGGCGGACATACCAATAAAAACTGGTTCAGTTTTTATCGTGAGCTTTCAAGGATGGAAGTTTTCAGGGAATATCAGCTTGAGCCAACGAAAAAATAGGGGGAAAAAGGGAAAACGATGGAACAGCTTATGGAAAATCTTCTTTTTTGCACTTTCTTTCTGTATTTGATTGCCTCTGTAGCATTCGTAATGGGGATTTCAAAAGATAAGAAAGACAAGAAAGTGCAAAACAGGAAACGTTGGGGAAATATTGGCATTGGACTTACCATGGTGGGGGTTTTGTTTCAAACCCTGTTTATCGTGACGCGGATGCTTGTTGGCGGCCATTTTCCAACAAGCAACATGTTTGAATTTATTGCTTTTCTTTGTTATGCAATCGCTATTGCGTTTATTGTGATTTATTTTATATATCGGACTGTTGTCCTGGGCGCATTTGTCATGCCCCTGGCCGTCATTTTGCTGGCTTATGCTTCGGTCTTTCCCAAAGATATTCACCCTTTGATTCCGGCCCTGCAAAGTTACTGGCTCCCCATTCATGTTTCAACGGCAGCTTTGGGACAAGGTGCGTTTGCGGTTGGTTTTATTGCAGGACTGATCTACCTGATTAAAACAGTCGGGGCGCAAAAAGAAGGAAAAAATGCTTTTTGGTTAGAAGTTACTCTTATTGTGGTTTTGATGTTTGTTGGATTCAGTTTTCTTCATTTTGGTTTTGGCATGGCGGATTACCAAGCAAAGTTTTCCCATTTTGTTGATGGGGAGGCAAATCTTCAGGAATATTCCCTTCCGCCGATTGTCAGTCCAGCCGATAGCCAGGTTATTCAGCTTGATTCATTTCCGGGCCTGGATGAACCACTGTTTGAAGCGCCAGTCTGGATGAAAGGAAAAGAAGCAGCGCGCAAATTGAATTCTGTTATCTGGTCAGTGGTTTCCGGGCTGGTCTTGTATGGTGTTTTGCGCCTGATGCTGCACAGGCCGCTAAGGACAGCTCTGCATCCCCTGGTAAAAGGGCTGGATCTGGATCTGGTTGATGAAATTTCGTACCGGGCTATTGCCATTGGATATCCGATTTTTACACTGGGTGCTCTTGTTTTTGCCATGATTTGGGCACATGAGGCCTGGGGGCGTTTTTGGGGATGGGATCCCAAAGAAGTCTGGGCTCTAATTACCTGGCTTTTTTATAGTGCTTACCTTCATTTGCGCCTGTCACGCGGCTGGCATGGCTTGAAGTCATCATGGTTGGCAGTTGGCGGTTTTATAATTATTATGATAAATTTAATTGCAATAAATCTGGTTATTACAGGTTTGCATTCCTATGCGTAAAATAAGGCAGCAGAGGTGAAGTGACTTGGACAAACAATATCAGATCCTGGTGGTAGATGATGAAGACCGTATTCGTCGGTTGCTTCGCATGTATTTGGAAAGAGAAGGATTTTACATTGAAGAGGCAGAAGATGGGGAAAAGGCTTTGGAAATGGCTCTGGAAAAAGATTATGACCTGATCTTGCTGGATTTAATGCTTCCGGGTATGGATGGATTGGATGTATGTGCAGAGATACGAAAGAAAAAGGCAACCCCGGTTATCATGCTGACTGCACGGGGTGAGGAAGCCAACCGTGTGGAAGGCTTTGAGGCCGGAACAGATGATTACGTGGTAAAGCCGTTTAGCCCCCGTGAATTGGTTCACCGGGTAAAGGCTGTGTTAAGAAGGGCTTCGGCCACTGCCTTTTTAACGACAGATACAGAGACGAACAATGTACTGGTCTTTCCGGAACTTACGATCGATCACGATGCCCATGAAGTAAAAGCAGGGGGCAAAAAAATTCAGTTAACCCCGAAGGAATACGAACTTCTTTATTATTTGGCAAAATCCCCCGATAAAGTGTTTACAAGGGAACAGTTGCTAAGAGATGTATGGCATTATGAATTTTTCGGCGATTTGCGTACGGTTGATACGCACGTCAAACGATTGCGCGAAAAACTTAACCGTGCTTCCATAAAAGCTGCCAAAATGATTACAACTGTATGGGGTGTTGGCTACAAACTAGAGGTGCCTAAAGAGTGATATGGAGAAGTGTTGTTGGCAAGCTCTGGATTACCATTATCATTCTGGTCACGCTGGTACTGGTTTTGTTAAACCTGTTTTTAAATGAACAGGTGGAAAAAACCTATGTCCGTGACCAGAAGAAAAGTCTGGAACAGCTTGCAGCGGAGATCCAGAAAAAGTTTGATCAGCCGGGACAAGACCAGATCCAGTACCTGAACAATGTGTTGCAGGTATCCGAACTTTTCCATACATATATCGTGACCCTGGATGCAAGCGGCTCTATAAGCAATTACGGAGTATCGCCACATGTCCCGAATGTCCCTTGGCAGGAAGTTTTGTCGCAAAAGGATCTGGACAGGGTGATCAAGGGGGAAACGGTTTTTATCAAGGGAAAAGTTCAGGATAATGACCCTAACCGGTTTCCTTTTCTGAAAAATGATGTGTTACTGGTGGCCGTTCCGCATATTGTGGGTGGGAAGACGATTGGAGCCATTGTTTTGTACCAGACACAGGAACAGTTAAGCGAAACGGATATCAAGCGCTGGATTTTCTATTCTTCCCTGATCGGTATTACCTTGACGACAATTTTCGCCTTTTTCCTGTCAACAAGAATAACATTGCCGCTGATACAAATGAAAAAGGCTGTCGAGAAAATGGCCCGTGGCGAGTTTTCCACCCGTGTTCCGGTGCGTTACCATGAGCAGGACGAAATTGCAGACCTTTCCATGACTTTTAACCGCATGGCTGCACAACTGGAAGACTCCATTCACCAACTGTCCCAGGAAAAGGAACAATTGGCCAGTATTTTAAAAAGCATGTCTGACGGTGTACTGACGATTAGCAAGTTTGGCACAATCATTTTATCCAATCCGGTTGCAGATCAGTTTCTATCCCTGTGGGAAGGTGAAACGCAAAAAAATACCCTGCCGCCTCCGCTGCAGGAACTTTTTAATCAGGTGACTGACGACCAGAAAGAATATACAGGGGACATTTCCGTAAACGGACGTACCTGGGTTGTGGTCATGACCCTGCTTTATACTGAAAACCAAGTTCGGGGCGTTGTTGCCGTACTGCGGGATGTAACGGAAGAAAGGCGTTTGGACAAGATGCGAAAGGATTTTGTGGCCAATGTATCCCATGAGTTGCGTACACCTTTGCAAATGTTGCAGGGTTACAGCGAGGCTTTGATGGATGACATAGCCGAAACCCCTGAGGAACGCCGGGAATTGGCACAGGTTATTAATGAGGAGTCTCAACGGATGAGCCGTCTGGTTCGCGAACTTCTGGATTTGGCCCGTATGGAATCGGGGCATGTTCAGATCGAACCGACTGAACTTGCACCAAATGAACTTGTCCAGCGCGTAATCCGCAAATTCCAGGGATTGGCCAGGGAACGCCAGGTTTGTTTGCGTGCTGAACCGGCTGAAACGTTGCCAATTGTTTATTGGGATGAAGACAAGATCGAGCAGGTATTGACCAATCTGGTTGATAATGCCATCCGGCATACACCAGGCGAAGGTAACGTTACGGTTTATGCTTATCCCAAAAATAACAAGGTTTATTTGGAAGTAGAAGATACCGGCCAAGGTATTCCGGAAGAAGATTTGCCGTTTGTATTTGAACGGTTCTATAAAGCGGACAAGGCCAGAACCCGCGGGCAATCAGGCGGAACTGGACTGGGTCTGTCCATTGTAAGATATCTGGTCAATAACCATGGAGGAAATGTTTCGGTAAAGAGCCAGTTGGGCAAAGGAACAACTTTCAAAGTGGAATTGCCGATCTGCGTCAAAGCATAAATGGATTAAAAACTCAGCACGGATCTTTTAAAGATCCGTGCTTTTTGTGTAAAATGGCTATTTCTGAAACTCTCTGGGAACCAGCGGGCGCATCAGGATTTGGTTGTATATGACTCCTTTGGGTGCAGATAAAATTGTCCAGACAGTCTCCGCTACCTGTTCTGCTTCCATGGCGTATTCTTTATAGCGATTAAATTCCGTTTTCATTGATCCCGGGCACAAGGCCGTTACTTTTACCTGATGCGGTTTTAATTCAAGCGTAAGTGCATCGGTCAGTGCCATCATTCCGAACTTTGATGCACAATAACCTGCTCCGGTGGAAAAGGCTTCGGTTCCTGCGATGCTGGAAATATTTACAATATGCCCTTCTGTTTTTTTCAAGTGGGGGATAGCGTATTTGCAATGGAGAAAAGCTCCCTTTAAATTCACGTCCATCATTTTATCCCACTCGTCCTCGCCAAGGCTTTCAACAGGGGCAAAGATGCCTAGACCGGCGTTATTGATCAGGTAATCGAGACGGCCATAACGGTCGATCGTATGACGAATCACTTCTTGAACCTGTGTGCTGTCTGTTACATCACACGATACCGGGTCAATGGCACCATCAAATTCCCGGGCCAGCCTTTCCAGTTTGTCTCTGCTGCGGGCACTGGCTATGACTTTAATATTTTCTTTTGCCAACCGGCGGGCAATCGCTGCTCCGAGTCCCTTGCTAGCTCCGGTAACAATGGCTGTTTTTTGCGTTTGTGTTCCCATACCATGCGTCCTCCAATCGCTGCGAACAGATTCTTGCAATTTTATTATAAATCAACTTCGTGCAGCGATTGAATTTCATTAATTTGCATAAACGATTCAATCAGCCTGTCGGGCAGCGGTTTGTCGATCTGCAGAACCATAATTGCCTGGCCGCCAATCATCTGTCTTCCTACCTGCATTGTGGCAATATTGATATTATGGCTGCCAAGCAGTGTCCCGACACGTCCAATCGCCCCCGGCAAATCCCGGTGTTCAATAAACAGAAGATGGCCATGGGTATTTACGTCAACCGAATAACCATTAATTTTAATAATGCGGGGTCCAAATCCGTTTAACAGGGTCCCGGCAACACTGCGGATTTCTTTGGATGTTTTTAATTCCACTTTGATATATTGGGTAAAACCATGGCTGGAGACGGTTTTTTGTTCTACCACCTGGACTCCGCGTTTTTTGGCAAGATGCGGTGCATTAACATAATTTACATCGCTCAGATAATGGGAAAGCACCCCTTTCAGAACTGTCCGGGTCAATGGGGAAACATCAACTTCGGACACTTCCCCGGCATAAGTAATTGTAATTTGGGACAAGGCCCCCTTGCTGATTTGGGACACAAATTTGCCCAAAGTTTCTGCCAGCTCTTGATAGGGTTCAAGTTTTTGCTGAAGTTCGGCCGGAACCGAAGGGAGATTGACAGCATTTTTAAAAGGTTCGCCGCGCAATATATGAAGAACTTCTTCGGATACGTCGATGGCGACATTTTCCTGGGCTTCAACTGTTGATGCTCCCAAATGGGGCGTGGCGATAACCTGCGGCAATGTAAGGAGCGGATTGTCCTTGGGCGGTTCCGATTCAAATACGTCCAGGGCCGCTCCGGCAACCTTTCCTTCCCGGATCGCGTCGTAAAGCGCCTGTTCATCAATAATGCCGCCGCGGGCACAATTAAGGATGCGCACGCCATCTTTCATTTTGGCAAACATGTTTCTATCTATCAGGTGTTTTGTTTCCTTGGTAAGCGGAGTATGAACAGAAATAAAATCGCCTTGGGCAATTGCTTCTTCCAGGTCTGCCTTTTGGACTCCCAGTTTTTCGGCCCGCTCATCCGACAAATAGGGATCATAGGCAATTACGTTCATCCGGAATGCTTTTGCCCGCTTGGCCAGTTCTCCTCCGATCCGACCCAGGCCAATGATGCTGAGTGTTTTCTTGTTCAGTTCCGTTCCGACAAACGCCTTGCGGTTCCATTCGCCTTTCAGGAGGGAAAGGTAGGCTTGTGGAATATTGCGGGCAAGTGATATCAGCATGGCAAAAGTATGTTCCGCGGTAGAAATGGTGTTGCCGTCAGGTGCATTGACAACAATAATCCCTTTTTGGGTGGCGGCGGCAATATCAATATTGTCCACACCGACTCCGGCCCGGGCAATTACTTTTAAACGGTTTGCTTTTTCGATTACATCGGCGGTAACCTTGGTTTGGCTTCGCACGATCAGGGCGTCGGCATCCTCAATGGCAAGAAGCAGTTCATCATGGCTCAGACCCGTTTTTCTAACAACTTCAAGATCTTCTGCCTGCAAAATTTTTTCAATTCCCTGATCGCTTAACGGATCAGTAATCAATACTTTATGCATTCAGCATCACCTCTTGTGCAGCTTTCGTTGCGGCTCCCAGTTCAACCGGAATGCCCATTTGATGAAGTGTAAATTCCATGGCTGAAAGAACTGTAACAATATCCCAATCATCGCAGTAACCCATATGGCCGATCCGGAAAACCCGACCTTTCAGATGCTGTTGCCCGCCGGCAACGATAAACCCGTTGGCCTGCATGTTTTTCCGGAACAATTCAACATCCCACTCTTCGTGAGAAGTATCGATGGAAGTGACCGTCGGAGAAGCATAACGATCCTCAACCATCAGGGAAAGGCCCAATGCTCTGATTCCTGCACGTGTCAAGTTTCTTAAGCGCTCGTGACGTGCAAATACCTGTTCATACCCTTCTTCTTCCAGCATCGCCAGTGCTTCTTTCAAACCGTACAGGAGTGAAACGGCCGGTGTGAAGGGGGTTGTGCTTTGCTGTTCCAGTTTTTTTCGATAGGAATCCAGGTCCAGGTAGAAGCTGGGCTGGTCATTGCTTTCGATCCTATTCCAGGCACGCTCACTGGCAGCAACAATTGCCAGGCCTGGCGGCAACATCAGGGCTTTTTGCGAACCGGTAACCATCACATCAATATTCCACGTCTCCATCTGGCATGGAACGGCTCCGATACAGCTGACGCCATCAACCACAACAAGTGCGTCTGAATGTTGCCGCACAGCTTTGGCCAGTTCGGGAACCGGATTTAAAACCCCGGTAGAAGTTTCACAATAAGTAAGGAACACCGCCTTGGTCCTGGGATATTTCCGGACAAAGTCAGCAAGTTGGTCAGGCTCGCATGCTTTTCCCCATGGAATATCAAGAACATGCAAATGAAAGCCATATTTTTGAATAATCTTGGCAAAGCGGTCCCCAAATGCGCCAGTCGAGACTACAATTGCTTCCTCGTTGGCGGACAGGGTGTTAACAACGGCAGCCTCGAGAGCAGAAGTTCCGCTTCCGGCCAGGACTACCGGTTGCAGGCTGGTGCCGAATAAAGGTTTCAGCCGGCTGGTACATTCCTGAAGCAGTTTGGACGCTATATTGCTGCGATGTCCAATCATCGGTTTTGCCATAGCCTGTTGAACCCGGGGCGGAATGGGGGTTGGTCCCGGAATTCTCAAATGAAACTTGTCTTGAAATACCATGTTGTTCTCCTCCTGTTTCTTTCTGGTTGTAAGGAAAAATTAATAAAAAGACCTTACCTCCTCACACCTATCGCCAATAGGTGAGGGACGTAAGGTCGTGGTGCCACCCTCATTCGCAATTGGCTCACACCAATTGCCTCAGTAAGTCCGTACAAGGACTTGCGATTTATAACGGATCAATAACCGTATCTGCCTACTTCCGGTTCAGCAGATCGCTCGGGAGTGCTCCGCATCAGGCAAACTACCGATTCGCAGCAACCTCGGCTCTCTGAGAGTCTGCTTCTGACACTTGGCTCCTTCATTGCTTTAATCATCTGAAATTTTGATAATTAATTTAACACGGTAATTTGATACTGTCAAGCTATGATTTAAAAATTTTCGCCCGAGAAAGTATGAACTGATTGTGTTAACATGAAATTATTCAGTTCATTGTTCGGAATTTCTTCAGGAAAGGAGGAGGTTTATATCAATATGATTACAGAAACTGTGGATCTGATTTTGTCCGGGCTGAACGAAAAACAAAAAGAAGCAGTGATGGCAGATAGTAAGCCGACGGTTGTTTTTGCCGGGCCGGGGAGCGGAAAAACGACGGTGTTGACGCGAAGAGTCTTGTATTTGCTGGAGCGGGGAGCACTTCCTGAAAATTTGATGGTGGTTACTTTTACCCGGGCAGCAGCACAGGAGATGAAATCCCGTTTGCAGGAAGTAATGCCGGAAGCAGTCCGGAAATTGGCAATCGGGACGTTTCATTCCCTTTTTCTGGCCTTGTTGAAGGAAAAAGGTGAAGTCCCGGCCTTGTTAAAGGGAAAGGAGCAAAAAGAGATCCTCAGAAAGCTTCTTGCTGATCATGAACAACCTGCGGACGAGGAAAATATCAGCACGTACCTGAATCAGATCAGTTTGTGCAAGGGAAATGCCATTTTGCCGGAGCGGATGAATGTGCATAAACGTAAAAACATTCTGTTTCGTGATATTTTTGCCCGGTACGAAGAGTGGAAGCAAAAGAACAGGTATTGGGATTATGATGATATTTTACTGGCGATGAATCATTTGGTGAAGAATCCGGCAGAACTGGCTGATTTGCAGGAACGGTTCATACATATTCTGGTTGACGAGTTTCAGGATATAAACCGGATTCAATATCAAATTCTCGTAAGACTGGCGAGCAAACACCGGTCTCTGTTTGTCGTGGGTGATGACGATCAGTCCATTTATGGCTTTCGCGGCAGCAATCCCCGCATCATGCTCCAGTTGGACAAGGAATTTCCTGATCTCAGGCGGATTGTTTTATCGGTGAATTACCGCTCTTCTGAACCGATTATCCGTGCAAGTGAACAACTGATCTGCCAGAATCGGTTAAGGCAGGCAAAACCCTGTCGGGGACTCGGAACCGATGGAGCAAAGGTTGAATGGATTGAGCCGCAAGATGAAAACGAAGAAGCGGAACGGATCATTTTTCGGTTGCAGGATGGTGTGGAAACGGCAATCTTGTTTCGGACGGCCACACAGGCACGTGCATTGACAGATGTATTGGTTCACAAGGAGATTCCCTTTTTTATGCCCGGGGAAAATTCCTTTTACCGGAGATGGCAGGTTCAGGATATGTTGGCCTATTTTCGCCTGGCAAATGACCCGAATGATCTGGATGCGCTGGTTCGCATCATTAACAGGCCAAAACGGTATTTGTTCGGCGAAGACTGGATTGATGCATGCTGGCATCTGTCAAGAAAGACGAATCGGCCGCTGGTGGAAGCATTGCCGGATTTGCCCGGGCTGGAAAGATATCAGGTGCGCTGTTTGAGTGAACTTTGCGGTCAGATTGAAAGACTCCGACGCTTAACCCCGACCGATGCCATTGCCTTTATTCGGACAACTGTTGGCTATGACCGTTTTCTGGATGATTTTGCCAGGGAGACCGGGGCTGATCCCGAGCATTTGCTGGAACCTCTTGATGAACTGATGGCAGCCTCTGAACTTTTTCCAGACCTTGCTTCCATGATCACACACGGAGACCGGATTGAAGAAGCGTTAAAAAAGTCAGATCCGGCTGCGAAAATCAAATTGATGACTCTTCACCGCTCGAAAGGGCTGGAATTTGACCGGGTAATTATTATTGGCCTGCATGCGATGGTGATCCCTCATTACCGCAGCCTGAAAGTGCCAGAGAACCGGAAAAATGAGGCCTGGGAGGAAGAGCGGCGCCTGTTGTACGTCGGGATGACACGGGCGAGAAAAGAGCTGATTCTTTCTTCGACAAAAACCAGACAGGGGAAACGTGCACATCCGTCTCCTTTTTTGCAGGATATCGGCCTGGTTCGGGATCATGCCGTAAAGGAAGGGAACATGAAGCAGGAAACAGGCCAGAACCTTCAATCGATGAACCGGGAACAAATAAAAGAGCAGCCGCAATTGCGCTTTATCCATGAAAAAGTAGCTGCCGGATCAGATATCCATCACACCCGATTCGGTAAAGGGATCGTGGAAGATGTTGTGCCTGTAGAGGGAGTGGCTCCGGGTCGGAAAATACTGGTTCGTTTTGGCCGGAAACGGCTTTCCCTGCATTATGAATTGTGCCGGCAATTGGGACTGATTTCAAAATCCGGATTGTAGACGTACAGACAGGTTGCAGGCACTCAGCATTCTCTTCCAGGCGGGCTCTCTCAAACAGTTTCGCCCGTTTTTCCTGGAAGAGAATGTCCTTTGCTTTGTAGCAGCATTGACGCAGCTTCGTTTCTGAAAATGGCTTTGTCAACATGCTCAACGCACAGACATTTTGGTGCAGTTTGTTTGTTTTTACCGGGTAAGAGGAGAAGCTGATGAAAGAGAACGTATACCTACAATCCAATTCACAAAGTTGTTGCTGAAATATATAATAAATATTTTTATAAAAGACATAATTTATTGCGTAAAAGGTGATAAAATTAAAGGATTGCCTGTTTAAACAAATATTATTACATTTTTGTATTTTTTATTAAATTTGTTATCCCATTCACAAACATTATTCTTTGGTTGCTATAATTGTAATGTAAGCATTTACAAGACGAAATTATTATAATAAATAAAATTTGGAGGCACAAAAAATGGCCTACTTTAATAACATTGACGTGATTGAATTTGAAGGTCCGACTTCAGCCAACCCGCGCGCATTCAAGTTCTATGATGCAGATGAAAAAATTGGCGACAAGACCATGAAAGAAATTCTCCGTTTCAGTGTCGCTTACTGGCACACATTTACGGCGGATTTGTCGGACCCGTTTGGTTTTGGTACAGCAAATCGTTCATGGAACAGGTTTACCGGTATGGATCTGGCCAAAGCGCGTGTGGAAGCCGCATTTGAGTTCTTTGAAAAACTGGGTGTTCCTTATTTCTCTTTCCATGATGTCGATATCGCTCCCGAAGGAAGCAGCTTGAGGGAAAGCAATAAAAACCTGGATGCCATCGTTGCCATGATCAAGGATTATATGAAAGACAGCAATACCCGGTTGCTGTGGAATACGGTTGATATTGTCTCCCATCCCCGCTTTGTCCATGGTGCCGCCACTTCCAACAATGCCGATGTGTTCGCCTATGCTGCGGCCAAGGTGAAAAAAGGCCTGGAAATCGGCAAGGAGTTGGGGGCGGAAAACTTTGTGTTCTGGGGCGGACGCGAAGGTTATGAAACGCTTCTTAACACGGATA
>JBAVDL010000049.1:0-2074 GCA_049587175.1 Thermoactinomyces sp. | reverse complement strand
GGTCACTTATTGTACCAATTCCAGGTACACCATCGGCGCACCGTCGCCACGGCGCGGTCCAATTTTGATGATCCGGGTGTAACCTCCCTGTCTTTCGGCATAACGGGGAGCGATCTCATCAAACAGCTTCTTCACCGCATCCACCTGGTGATGTACCGTCTCCTCCCCGTCCTTTTCGGTGTAAGAGCGGTTCTTACGCACAAAAGCGGCCGCCTGCCGACGGGCATGGAGGTCGCCGCGCTTGGCCAACGTGATCATCTTTTCGGCGATGGAACGAACCTCCTTGGCCTTTGCCTCGGTGGTCTGAATCCGTTCGTTGATGATGAGGTCCGTCACCAGATCACGAAACAGCGCTTTCCGGGCGGCCGAATCACGCCCCAATTTCGCATATGCCATGGATCCTTCCCTCCCCCGACTTCAGTCCTCTTTGCGCAGAGAAAGTCCCAGTTCGGACAGTTTCTCCTGCACTTCTTCCAGGGACTTGCGTCCCAGGTTGCGTACCTTCATCATGTCTTCTTCCGTCTTCTGAGTCAGCTCCTGGACCGTATTGATACCCGCGCGCTTGAGGCAGTTGTAAGACCGGACGGAGAGGTCCAATTCCTCGATGGTCATTTCCATCACTTTCTCTTTCTGGTCCTCTTCTTTTTCGACCATGATCTCCGCTTCCTGAGCCTCGCGGTTCAAGCCGACGAACAGCATCAGATGCTCCGTCAAAATCTTGGCGCCGAGGCTCACGGCCTCATCCGGCCCCAGGCTGCCGTTGGTCCAGACTTCCAGCATCAGTTTGTCGTAGTTGGTCACCTGACCGACCCGCGTGTTTTCCACTCGGTAATTGACCCGCTCGATGGGTGTATATATGGAATCGATCGGAATCACCCCGATCGGCTGATCCTCCCGCTTGTTTCGTTCAGCCGGAACGTACCCCCGTCCGCGATTGGCCGTCATCCGGATATGCAGCCGGCCATCCTCGGCCAGGGTAGCGATGTGAAGGTCAGGGTTCAAGATCTCCACGTCGCTGTCTGCACGAATATCGCCAGCGGTCACTTCCCCTGCTCCCTCAACATCGATTTCCAACACCTTTTCTTCGTCGGAATGGATCTTGAGGGCGAGTTGCTTCAGATTCAGGATGATCTCCGTGGTATCCTCCACCACGCCGGGAATCGTGGAAAATTCGTGCAGCACCCCGTCAATCTGGATGGAATTTACGGCTGCGCCGGGAAGAGAAGACAGCAGGATGCGGCGCAGGGAGTTACCCAGGGTGGTGCCGTAACCGCGTTCCAAGGGTTCCACGACAAACTTCCCATACCGGTTGTCGTCACTGATTTCAACCGCCTCAATTTTCGGCTTTTCAATTTCAATCATACGGATTCGAACCCTCCTTCAGAACGTGCGTTCCGGCGCGATTTCGCCAACAGGACACCACCTTCGTCCTATCCAGTATGGTCGTAAAACTGGAGATTTAAACCAAAACCGGGCCACGCACGAAAATGGGTCAGACGCGGCGCCGCTTTGGCGGACGACAACCGTTGTGGGGAATGGGCGTCACGTCTTTGATCAAATTGACATCCAGTCCGGCAGCCTGCAGGGAGCGAATGGCCGCCTCCCGGCCGGCGCCCGGTCCCTTGACCAGCACCTCCACCGATTTCATCCCGTTTTCCATCGCCTGTTTGGCCGCCGACTCCGCAGCCAATTGGGCGGCATAGGGAGTGCTTTTCCGGGAACCCTTGAAACCCATCGAACCCGCGCTGGCCCAGGCGATGGTGTTGCCGCGGGGATCGGTAATGGTGACGATGGTGTTGTTGAAGGTGGAGCGAATGTGGGCCACTCCGTGTTCCACGTTTTTGCGCGCACGACGTTTGACGAGCTGCGTCGTCGTTTTCCGTTTGGCCATCCTTTTCCCTCCTCAAGGTCATTTTTTCTTGTTGGCCACCGTTCGACGCGGTCCTTTGCGCGTACGGGCATTGGTCTTCGTACGCTGCCCCCGCACCGGCAGTCCGCGGCGATGGCGAATTCCGCGATAGCAACCGATCTCGATCAGCCGTTTGATGTTGAGGGCCACCTCGCGGCGGAGATC
>JBAVDL010000048.1:0-2383 GCA_049587175.1 Thermoactinomyces sp. | reverse complement strand
CAATAAAGAGGATTGAAACGATCGGCACCAGGTAAGCTCCGTTCTCGTCTCCGTTGTCTCAATAGAAACACCTCATTGAAGAGGATTAAAACTTTGTTATCCGCTCCTCGATCCTCCACCACTCACTGTCTCAATAGAAACACCTAATACGATAGCTTGTGCTTTTTCTAATTGATTGATGCGCTTAGCCAGCTGGTTCTGCTGTGCTGACTTTCCTCTCAGTTTTTATAACAGATGTATCGTGAGTTGGTTTTTTATTTTTTGTTCTCTAACGATCCACCCGCTGATTTTTCTTTTCCGTTTGTTCTTTATCTTTTTCCTTAATTTGTGTCAGGATCGAAATAAATGAATGAAACTTGTTGTTATAGGACATTTTGCAGGAAAGGACTGGCAAAACGCCAGTCCTCTCAGCATGTCGACAAAGTGTGAGAAAGAGATTTTTAGAAGCGGAGTGACTTCGAAGCCGCTACAAAGCGAAAGCATTCCCTTCCAGGGAAAACGGGCGAAACTGTTTGAGCGTAGCGAGTTTTGAGCCCGCCTGGAAGGGAATGCTGAGCGTCATGACTGCTTCTTTGCAAGGCAAAGACGGAACGGAGTCCTAAAAATCTCCTTCCTCTATATGTTTTTCTACAGTCTGAAAGGACTGGCAAAACACCAGTCCTCTATATCTGTATTCATGTTTTTTAATCGGCTATTCATTTATCATATTTAAATTACAACGACAATACCAAAGAAAACAGAAACGCCAAACAAAATTTTGGCAGGAGGTTCAATTATCATGAAAACTCTGCTTCGATGGGTGGTTATCTTCCTGCTCGCAGTAGCGGGAGCGGGTGCTTTCGGAATTGGCACAGGCTATGCCAACCCGGACGGCGGAAGTTTTGAAATTCCGTACGTGCAGGGAGACTTCGGAGAATATGAACAACCTTCCCAAATGCAAAATAATCCGCCCATATCCCCAAATGGGCAGGCAGAAGAAGAAGGAATCTGGAAAAATATCAGCGGACCATTGGAAAGTGCCTGGAACTGGACCAAAGAAAAGGTTTCGGATACCTGGGAATGGACTAAAGAAACAGCATCCTCCGCCTGGGATGGCATTGTAGAGGTTATTTCCAAGATTGCCAATATAATCGTAGATGCCGGTACGGCTATATGGAACTGGATATTGGAGCATGAAACTTTTAGTTTAATCGTTTTAACTATACTCGGAATTGCAGCAGTTATTTTCGGTGGAGCTTTTGTCTCGGCAGTTGGTATTGGAATTCTTGGCGGAATAATTCTTGGCGGGATTGTTTCCTGGTTCTCAGGAAATGAGTTTATGAGTGAAGCTATGCTGGAAGATATGTTGATCTGGGGAATTGGCACAGGAATCGGAGTTATTGCTTTTGAATGGGTAGCAGCTATTGCTCCCAGATTGCCACTTGTTGTTTCCATTGCCAGGAAAGTGCCCTGGTTGGGGAAAGCCTTGCCAAAAATGTTTGGCAGTGCCGCGGGTGGAGGTACTGATCAAAGTATAATTGATTTTCTTAAAGGCCAGTTCAGCTGGAAGAAAACGGCTATTGCAGCTGGTTTAGCTTTTGTCCTTGCCTTCGGCGGAAATTACGTTGCAAACAATTTCGATCAGATTATCAAATGGGTGAATAGCAGGGAAATCCCGACTTTTACACAATCTTTCGTAAAGAACGGAGATTCATTGGCATCGAGTATGCCAATGAAAATTGGCGACACGGAATTCGGCCAGTGGTTACAGAAGTTTGCTAAAAATGGAGATAAAGCAACAGGAATACATATAGATACAGCTATAAATAAGGTTAGTGGTAAAGTTTTTAAAACCAGACCTATTGATTTAAAGACTGAACAGTATATCGTTAACAGAGTTAAAGAATTAAGAAGATCTTTACCAAGTAAATATAAAAAATCAGGTAACTTTGCTTTAGCAGAAGTTCATATTGATGGAATTAGCAAAACTGAGTTTTACGCTCATAGCTCTATTGATGAACTTACCGGAAATTTATCCGAAAGAGTCCCTGATATTTCGGTAAAACCTCAAAAACCAATATTTAAAGCATATAGTGCACCAAATAATCTGGGAATTACTTATCTTAGGGATTCCGATACCGAATATAAGTTAGGGATTCCGATACCGAATATAAGATTCTTAATGATATCGCCGCTAGACTGGGTGATAATACAAAAGCAGTCGGCAAAATCAAGTTATTCACCGAATTGGATACCTGTGCCAGTTGTAGCAGGGTAATAGCAGAGTTTGCCAAAAAGTATCCAAATATCGAATTAGATATTGTCCATAACAACGGCAACAGATTAATAAAATAATTTGGAGGGGTTTTTGGTGGTGGATTGGCAATACGATGAATTGTTGAAT
>JBAVDL010000047.1:0-7809 GCA_049587175.1 Thermoactinomyces sp. | reverse complement strand
TGAGCAAGGCTATATTAACAAAGAAATCATAATGGGTATCCGTCCGGAGGATCTTCATGATGCACCTGTTTTTACCGGTTATACATTTGATGCAAAAATACAAGCGACTGAATTGTTGGGTGCAGAAACTCTTGTTTACTCACAAATTGCAGGTCAACCATTTATTGCCCGACTTGATTCACAATCCGGCATTAAACAGGGACAAGTTCTCAGGCTGGCAATAGATATGAATAAAGCGCACTTCTTCGATTACCAAACAAAAAAACGTATCCCCGTAGAATAAAAGGTTTTTTATCATAAATGTTTTTACCAAAAAAGCGTGATGAAACTCACTTATTTTTGAAATTAATTATAATAAGATATAATTGGTTATAAATAATGATATCTTCAGAGTCAGGTGGAAATATGCAAAAACAGCTTAAGTTCATCGGCATCTTCCTGTTTTTACTTTTGATAACAGTCGCATGTTCTAGCAACCAAAGCGCCAATCAAGTTTCAGACAAGGAAAATATTGAACTAACCATTTCAGCAGCAGCCAGTCTGAAAGATGCCATGGAGATTATTCAACACAACTATCAAGAAGAACATCCCGAAATAACTTTGAAATTCAACTTTGGAGCTTCCGGTTCTTTGCAAAAGCAAATCTCTCAGGGCGCACCGGTCGATCTGTTTTTTTCAGCAGCAGAAGACAAGTTTGATTTATTGGTAAAGGAAGGAATTATTGCAAAAGAAGATGGATCAGCCCTTCTTGGAAATGAACTCGTCTTAATTGTCCTAAAAGGTAATCAATCGGTTAAAGGTTTTAAAGATCTTGTAAAAGCAGAAGCAGGTAAAATTTCAATTGGAACTCCCGAGACCGTGCCTGCGGGAAAATATGCAAAAGAGTGCCTTGAACAGATGGATATATGGAAAAATGTTAACTCAAAAACGGTTTATGCAAAAGATGTCCGTCAGGTATTATCCTATGTTGAAACCGGTAACGTTGACGCTGGAATTGTGTACAAAACAGATGCTTTGGTTTCGGATAAGGTGGAAATTGTTACATCGGCCGATCCAGCTGCACATGTTCCTGTTATTTATCCTGTCGGCATTATTAAAAATTCCAAACATTATGAAGCTGCCAAGGAATTTTATAAGTATTTGCAAAGCGACGATGCATTAAAGGTATTTGAGGAATATGGATTTACTACCAAATAAAGATTTCATACAAGAATTTTTGGGCCCAATCTGGTTATCTTTGAAAGTAGTTGGGATATCTGGCGTTGTGGTTATGATATCAGGCACATTGGCAGGACGACTTTTGGCTGGAAAATCTTTTAAAGGGAAAGCCATACTAGAGACTGTTCTCATGCTCCCGTTGGTACTCCCTCCGACAGTTGTTGGATTCTTTCTTATTGTTATTTTCGGAAAGAATAGCATGGCTGGACAGGCTATTGAATGGATTTTCAGGCAGCCTGTCATTTTCACCTGGTGGGCTGCTGTCATTGCTTCCATCGTTGTATCATTTCCACTTATGTATCAGTCCGCAAAATCGGGATTTCTGGGAATCGACCGCGAGATTGAAGAAGCGGCAAGGGTGGATGGAGCGAATGAATGGAGAATTTTCCTGTTTATTTCCATTCCCCTGGCTTCAAAATCCCTTATCTCCGGAAGTATATTAAGCTTTGCCCGGGCTTTGGGTGAATTTGGCGCTACTTTAATGTTCGCTGGCAATATTCCCGGAGAAACACAGACTATTCCTACAGCAATTTATGTAGCAATTGATTCTGGCAATATGGAAATGGCATGGATGTGGGTGATCTCTATCGTCATGATTTCTTTTTTGATGTTGCTGACTATTCGGGTAAAACAAGACTAAAATAAACTAAACAAGATAGAGCTGAATTTAAATACGTAAAGTTTACTGTTCAAGTATGTAACCAACAAAAAACAGATGGAAATCTTGATTTCCATCCGGTGATCACTACGCTGGTACCGCAACCGTTTATTTCCATATTTTTATCGCAGGCTGTGTTTCCATTCGGATTGTTTTCTTTTTCAATTTGGTCATGTATCATCATTCTCCCATTGTTTCTGCCGTTCTTTGCAATACTGCTCCAGTGTGATTCCTTTACCCATAACAATTGTTGCGTTTTCTTTACCTACATAGCGGAAATGCCATGGTTCATACGGATAACCCGTTATATCCTCCATGCCTTTCGGATAGCGGAGAATGAACCCGTATTCTGCGCAATGCTGAGAAAGCCACTTAAACTGGGGGGTTAATTCAAGATTTTTATTGCCCATCACCGCCACATCAAAAGCGAGTCCCGTTTCATGCTCACTTTCACCGGGTTTTGCGGCAGTCCTGTCTGTGGTATTGGAGAAAATCTCTCTTTGTTCCTCTCGCGTTCGGTATCCGCTGGTGATAATAAATCCCTGTAACCCGTCGTTTTGTGCTGCCGTAAACATCGCTTCCATTGCCTCAAAAACAGTTTTATCGATTTTTATGTCCGTATCCGCCAACTGAAAATGCTTGTGCTTTTGGTTGTAAAGACTTACAAGATTTTCCGGCCGGTAATTTTTTGGCAAAGGATGATCCGGGTTTATAAGCAAGATATCTTCCGCTCGCTTGCAGTTAATTGAACTGTTCTCATCACACTTCAAGTCGGCATATTTTAAAAAGGAAACCGCCACTACACACAACACCAACAGAAGCCCCGCAATATAAACAAAGCGTCTCAAAGGAAGTTCCTCCCGCAAACAAGTTTCGTGTCGTTACAGTTATCATTATGGAAAACCAATCTGTATTCTTCCTGCAGCCAACCTGTAATTTTTTTGTAGCAGCGTAAGATACCCCTGTCAATCAGATCGGTTCTTGCATCAGCGAGGCGGACGCCCCATGACAAAATGGCTGAGGTAAAACAGACAGGCAAAACGCAACACTACCCAGACAGTTAATGCCAAGGCAAGCATATTTACCATCCTTGCAGTTCTTTTTTTGAATATCCTCAACAATATTGCATAAATGCCAATGCCGATTATCCCTCCAAATGTATTGCCAAGTGTGTCAGTTATATCGGCTCTTCCCATTGCAAAAATGAATTGTATGACCTCATACGTCAAGGATAAACCGAAGATGGAAAGAACTTTTTTTATAAAATGCCATTTGTTTGTCAGCATGCAGATATAAATGCCCAAAGGTATAAAAAGAAGAATATTATAGATAATTTCGTGTAAAATTAATACGCCGTTTTCATCGAAAGACCCCTTAAATGGAATCAGATTGATTACTCGTATCCCGTTTGATATCTCGGAATAAAAGGGCAGCTTGAAAAGAATAATGCCTGTCAAAACCAGCAAATATTTTGCCAGCAATATGATTGTAAGTGTGCTTCGCTTTTTCGGTTTCATTATGGTCTCCTCCTGGAATTCTGCTGGAATTGTGCCGCTGTCGCCATCATAGTGCTCCAATCTGTATTCTTCCTGTAGTCAATCTGTAGTTTGTCTGTAGCAGAGAAAAATAAAATGACCGACGGAAATAATCCTGTCGGTAAAAATACAAACTATAACGATGGTTGTTCAAGCCTTGGGCAAGTCCATCCAGAACAGAACGCCTTCCGGAGTATTTTCCAAAGCAAAAGCAATATCCATTGCTTTCAGTGTCTTCTGAACGATGGTCAGTCCCAAGCCGCTCCGTCCGCTTTTCCGACTGCGCGCTTTATCTGCTCGGTAGAACGGGTCAAACAGCTTTGGCAGAACCGCGTCGTCAATTCTCACACCCGTGTTTAATACAGAAAGACGGTATTTGTCCATCATTGATTCACAACACCATATTCGAATCTCTCCACCTTTGGGAGTGTTTTGTACCGAATTCAGGATGATATTGGAAAGTGCTTTTGACAGCATTTTGGGATCGGCATAGCAAGTCTGCCCATTGGGAATATCCGTAACAATACGCAGATCATTTGCTTTAGCCAAAGTCTCAAAGTCCGGTAAAATATCCGCAACGATTTGCCCTAAATCCAGCTTTTCAGGAATGGGTTTGATTTTACCATCATTCAGGTTGACAATCTCCAGAATCTCTGAAATCGTTTTGCTCTGCGCGTCCATCAGCTTCACACATTCACGCAGATATTTGGGATGGTCTTTATAGTCACCCACGTTTGCAATCATGCCCTCAAGCAAGACTCTTGCAGCCGCAATAGGCGTTTTTAACTCATGGGATGCCGCCGAGAAAAAATATCGCTGTGTTTCCTCCAATTCGCGTTCCCGCAGTATTTCATCTTCCAATCTGGAGATGGTTTCCTTCAGCTTTTCATACATGGAATGAACATCACGGGCTAACATACCGAGTTCATCTTTACGTTCCGGCGGAGGCGGGACATCTTCAAGATTGGCCATCCTGTTTGTATTGTATGCCAATGTTTTAATTGGTTTCGTCAACTGCCTTGCAAAGAAAAACGAACCTGCAATGCTTGCGGCAATAATGGCTGATAAAGCGGCAACCACCCGCAAGATCAAGCTGTCATAATTGAAAGCAACAGCTTCCCCCGGCACCAAAATTTCGTAGTCATTGCCAGAGTATACTTTAAGCGGGGGGATGTGGCCATCAACCAGCAAATCGGTGTCCGGCGTGGCATATATAACATTACCGCCTTTATCTCTGATTGCAAATTGAAGAGAGCGGTTTCTTTCGTGAAACCACTTTGCCGTTTCGATGATATCTTTTCCCTCCTGTGCCCGGATTACTATATGCTGATAGGCTCTGTTGATTTTCCGGATACTCTGGGTTTTGTAATATGAGACAATCTGCACGGAAAAGAAGGCAGCGGTCACGCAGACCAACAACACCGAGAACATTGTTGTGAAAACAAATACTTTGGCAAATATTCCACCCCTCTTCATGTCGCCTGGTCCTCCAGCCGATAGCCTACGCCGCGAACTGTCCTGATAAGATTCTCAGGCAGTTTCGCCCGCAAATTTTTGATATGGGTATGCACGATGCCACCATCGCCATCAAAATCATACCCCCAAACACGGGATAAAATAACTTCATGAGTCAGTGTCCTGCCCCCGTTTTGCACTAACAGCATAAGGATTTCAAATTCCTTTACCGTCAGTGTCAACTCATCATTATCATAAAATGCTCTGAACTCCTCCGGGAAAAGCGCCAGCTTTCCATAGCAAATTTTTTTTGCCAGCGTGCCGCTTCGCCGCAGCAGGGCTTCAATACGTTTCAGCAACAGCTGAATCTTAAATGGCTTTGTCACATAATCGTCCGCTTCAGCATCAAACGCTCTGATTTGGTTTTCATCATCAGAAAGTGCAGTCAACATTAGAACCGGCACGTTGTTCAGCTTGCGGAACTCCCGCAAAAGCTCAAACCCGCTCATGCCGGGGAGCATTATGTCGAGAATCACAAGCTGATAGGTGTTTTCGCAGAACCTGTCGTAAGCCTCTTCACCATCCAGACAGGCGTCAACCTTGTATCCTGCTTCGGATAAAAAGGCTTTGACTGTATTACAAATATGTTCATCGTCTTCGACAAGTAATATTCGTATGGACATAATTGTTTCCTCCGCAAAGTATATGGTCATAAGAAAGAAAAAGGGATAATTCCCTGTGCAAAATACGTAGAGAACTATCCCTAATTATAGGGTGGTTTTATCGGCAAATGCTACCTCCACTCCTTATAAACTTTTTAAATTTCTTTTATTTCCTATCCTCCGCCAATTCAGCTACTGCAGCAATATAAACCTGTACCATAGTTCACAACAAATTGATTTCTCCAACACGGATCAAAAGGCGTCCATCTCTCTTCACTCATTATCAGCACTATCATCACATTGTGCTGTTTCCGGATCCTCTTCATTCGGGGAATAGAATAATCGGGTGAATCCTTGTTTTACCCATTCTTTACTTCAGGAAATGATGGTTTCATAAGTAGAACGATCCAGATTTTTCACCAGGGCAATCGCAAACTCCCTGGCTGCTTCTATGTCCTCTTTATCCACCACCGTCACATTGGAATGGATATAACGTCCGCAAATGCCAATGGCTGCTGACGGGACACCAATGCCGGTCTGGTGAACACGTCCGGCATCTGTTCCCCCCTGCGACACAAAAAACTGATAAGGGATTTTCATTGATTCCGCTGTATCAAGCAGGAAATCTCTCATTGCCGGCAACGGAATCATGGACCGGTCATAAATCCGGATTACAACCCCCTTGCCCAGTTCCCCAAAACCGTCCTTGATCCCGGGGGTATCCCCTGCCGGGCCAACATCAGCGGTAAAAAAGACATCAGGTTCAATCATGTTTGCAGCCGTGCCCGCTCCGCGCAAACCTACCTCCTCCTGAACGGTAGCACCGGCATACAAAATGTTCGGGTGTTTTTCATTCTGAAAATGCTGTAAAAGTTCTACCGCCAACCCGCAGCCAAACCGGTCGTCCCATGCTTTGCCCAACAACCGTTTTCCGCCTTCCATTTCAACAAAATCGCAATATGGCACAGCAAAATCCCCCGGTCGCACCCCCCAACTTTTAACCGTTGCATCGCTGTCTGCCCCGATATCAATAAACATTTTGGCAATGTCCACCGGTTTTTTTCGCTGTTCCGGACCAAGCAGATGCGGAGGAGTAGAGCCAATCACACCGGGAATCCGCTTTCCGGATCTGGTAACCACCTCCACCCGCTGTGAAAGCATTACTTGTGACCACCAACCGCCAACCGTTTGAAACTTGAGAAATCCTTCCTTTGTGATTGTCGTAATCATGAATCCGACTTCATCCATATGCCCGGCCACAAGTACTTTTGGTCCCGCGGGATCGCCCTTTTTTACCCCGAAAATCCCGCCCAGGCGGTCCTGAACCACTTCCTCTGTCAACGGAGTTATGTATGAACGCATTACATTTCTTACTTCATGTTCAAAACCAGAGGTACCTGGAGTCTGAATCAACTTTTTATATATATCCCAATTTGCTTTAGCCATGATTATTCCTCCATTTTCTGTTTGTTTCTCCATTCCTGATATCTCCGATGAACTGTCGCGCGTGAGACCGGATAGCCAAATCCCTTCAGTGTTGCAGCAATCTCTTCAAAAGTCAGTTTCTTTTCTCTTAAGGCAATGATTTGCTCCAAAGGTACATCCTTCTTTTCTCTTCCGCCCAGCCCCTGGTTTTTCAAGTTCCTGGCCGGATTATACCCTTTCTCGCGAATGGCTCGCTGCATCCCCCAGCTGATCTTCTGGTTCATCATTTTGCGCTGCAGTTCCTCCACTTTTGCTATAATCGAAAGCACTGTCGATTCTCCGGCATCCAGTTCCAGTTTTCCCTGATTTTGTTTCGATAAAATCAGACAACCGGACCGGTCCAACTGATGAATGATGGCCAGTTTTGCCTCTCCGCGGCCCAGCCGGGTATCATCCTGAATCAGGACCGCATGAATTTTCTCTTTTTTGATCGCATCAAACAGTTGGTACAAACCGGTGCGATTGAGATCAAAGCCGCTGTGCTGTTCTTTAATCACCTGATATACATCCAGGTGCAGTTCTTTGGCCCAGTCTGTCAGCAGTTCCACTTGTCTGTCCAGACTGGTCTCTTGTTCTTCCTTGCGAGTGCTTACTCTAGCATAAATAACAGCCTTTTTCATAGGAGATCTTTCTGTCATCCTCTCTGGAAATCTTGCCAGATTCAATTTATTTAAGTAAAGTGTACAAGAAGGAGTGATTTCTGTTGATAGACAAACAACTCATTGAACGAATCAATCAGCTTGCCCGCAAAAAAAGAACCGTCGGACTGACAAGAGAAGAACAGAAGGAACAAAAG
>JBAVDL010000046.1:0-18845 GCA_049587175.1 Thermoactinomyces sp. | reverse complement strand
TATCCGTGTTAAGAAGCGTTTCATAACCTTCGCGTCCGCCCCAGAACACAAAGTTTTCCGCCCCCAACTCCTTGCCGATTTCCAGGCCTTTTTTCACCTTGGCCGCAGCATAGGCGAACACATCGGCGTTGTTGGAAGAAGCAGCACCATGAACAAAGCGGGGATGGGAGAAATTATTGACCGTATTCCACAGCAACCGGGTATTGCTGTCTTTCATATAATCCTTGATCATGGCAACGATGGCATCCAGATTTTTATTGGTTTCCCTCAAGCTGCTTCCTTCGGGAGCGATATCGACATCATGGAAACAGAAATAAGGAACACCCAGCTTTTCAAAGAACTCAAATGCGGCTTCCACACGCGCTTTGGCCAGATCCATGCCGGTAAACCTGTTCCATGGGCGATCTGCTGTACCAAAACCAAACGGGTCCGACAAATCCGCCGTAAATGTGTGCCAGTAAGCGACACTGAAACGGAGAATTTCTTTCATGGTTTTGTCGCCAATTTTTTCATCAGGATTATAAAATTTAAAAGCATATGAATTGGTGGAATCGGGACCTTCATATTGAATTTGGTCAATACCGGCAAAATAACTCATTGCAATTTCCCCTTTCATGATTGGAATCAATTTATAAGATACTTTGTTTATTCTTTAAATTAAGTTTAACTCCATGTGTAAGCGTTGTCAATGCAAAACATTTTTCTGAGCCAATTTGCCACTAAACGTCACAACCCGTTCGTAATTGGTATAAAACTTAAAAATACTTTGTTTTTACGATTCGTTTCTTGCTGTATCATGGATCGACCAGTTTGTCATGAGATCTGTTCTGTTTGTAACTTATATAAAGTGATTAAACAATCTATTTGTTTTGTTTAGATAGATAATGAACAAAGAATTCATTTATGTTAAACTTTTAACCAAATAAAGCAAGAGGGGAAAAATAATGAAGTCTTTACGAACAGGAGATCAGAATCTAATTAAACAAATCAATAAATCCATCGTATTAAATGTAATCCGAAACAGAGGTCCTGTTTCCCGCGCACAGATTTCCAAAGAAACCGGCTTGAACAAGGCAACGGTATCCACCATGGTGGCTGAACTGATCAATGAATCTTTCGTTACCGAAATCGGAGCGGGCCAATCCAGCGGCGGACGCAAACCGGTGATGCTTTATTTCAATAACCGCGCCGGCTTTTCGATTGGCATTGATTTGGGAGTTAACTATATATTGGGAGTACTGACCGATTTAAGCGGCAACAGGATCGAGGAAGTTTCTCTCCGTCTGGATCAAACAGATCTGGAATTTGTCAAAACAAAACTCGTTTCCATCATTGACAGGCTGATTCAGTCAACTCCGAAGAGTTATTACGGAATTGTCGGAATCGGTATCGGTGTTCCGGGGCATGTCAGTCAGGATCACCAAATTCTGTTTGCACCCAATCTAAAGTGGAAA
This sequence comes from Thermoactinomyces sp., assembly GCA_049587175.1. GTDB lineage: Bacteria > Bacillota > Bacilli > Thermoactinomycetales > Thermoactinomycetaceae > Thermoactinomyces. Next base: position 17,391 of record JBAVDL010000046.1, on the reverse strand, counting down.
AATGTGGATTTAAAACAGATCATTGAGGAAACATTTCATATTCCGGTGCAAATTGAAAATGAAGCAAATGCCGGAGCTCATGGAGAACATTTGTACGGAGCCGGCAAAACCATCCCCAACCTGATCTACGTCAGCATCGGCATCGGGATTGGTACCGGAATTATCATCAATAACCAGCTTTACACGGGAGCAACGGGAATTGCCGGTGAAATGGGGCATTTAACAATTGAAGCGAACGGAAGAAAATGCTCATGCGGCAACCGGGGCTGTTGGGAATTGTATGCTTCTGAAAACGCACTCCTTAAGGCAGCCAGGCAAAACCTGGAGGAAAACGGCGATTGTGATCTGGATTTCCTGGTAAGTGAGGCGAAAAAAGGGAATTTAAAGGTTTTGAACCTGCTGAACCATCTGGGAGAAACCATCGGGATTGGATTGACCAACGTAATTAACACCTTTAATCCGCAAGCTGTTATTATCGGCAACCGGATTGCCCAATTTGAAAACTGGATTGGCAATCCGATCGACCGGATTTTGGGAGAACGGCTTTCCCCCTATCACAAAACCAATACAGAAATCCGTTTTTCTGCACTTGGCAAATACTCCATTGCCCTTGGTGCCAGTTCGTTTGCCATCTCCCATTTCTTTAAAGAGAAGAAAGTCAAAACCCTGGTAACAAGCCAACCGTCCGGGCTTGTTGAATAAACGCAATGCCTTAAAAAAAGACCTGGTCAGGAATCGGGTCTTTTTTCCTTGATCCGGCAAATTTCCTCCTTTGTTGCATCTTTTTCATGTATAAAATATGTCATAAATTCAATATTTTTTCATTGTGTCCAGGCTAATGATGTAAAATTAAATTATAGCTATTAATTTAAAATGGAGGGGATAAGATGAGTGAAAAATTCCTTGGCGAAGTACGGTCTTTACCGCGGATCGGATCCAGAGCCCCGCAATTTGAGGCGCTCACATCACAAGGTACCATTCGTCTGTCAGACTATGAAGGAAGTTGGCTGGTCCTGTTTTCCCATCCAGCCGACTTTACACCGGTATGCACGTCGGAATTTATTGCATTCCAAAAAATTTATCCGGAACTGCGCAAATTAAATACGGAACTGCTGGGTCTGAGTGTTGACAGTGTATCCTCCCATATTTCCTGGATCCGCAATGTGAAAGAAAAATTTGGCGTCAAGCTGGAATTTCCCATCATCGCTGACCTCAACAAGAAAGTTGCCCAGTTATACGGCATGATTATGTCGGACGAAAGTACAACAGAAACTTCACGCGCAGTATTTGTCATTGACGACAGGCAAGTAATTCGGGCGATTATCTACTATCCGCTGACAACCGGCCGCAACATGGATGAAATTCTTCGTCTGGTCAAGGCACTGCAAACATCAGACGAACACGGCGTTGTCACTCCGGCAAACTGGCGCGAAGGAGATAAAGTTCTCTTGCCTGCACCGCCAAATATTGAAGTGGCAGAAGAACGTTTGCAGGATAAAAATCTGGAGTGTACCGACTGGTATTTTTGCAAAAAACAATTGTAAAGCGAAATTTGAATGGCGTGTTTCACAGACTGCGGATATTTATCACAATCATCCAAAAAATCAGGCGATATATTGAAAAGAATTTTTTACGGCATCAGAAATTGCCGCTTTTCAAGATACACAAGCATTTGCAGCAACCGGAAAACCTGGAACGGGTTCTAAAAAATACTGAATTCCCGTGAAGCCCTTTAAAACATACAGACTAACAAACAGGGTGCCCCTGGCGGACACCCTGTTTGGGTTCTGATAACAGGTGACGGCATCTATTGCTGCCTATTGCCTCCTTCAAGTTGCGCGGATCCCAATCTTTTCGAAATTCCAGAAAACACCCTTTATTTAAAGGTTCCCGTTAAATCTCACCAAGTTCTTCTTTCTTCCCTTCAATTTCTTTTTTCTCCTCATGCCACCATAGCGCTTCTTCCGGCTTTTCCAGAATTTCCTTGATCTCATGGTGCTCTTCTACGGCTGGCGGCGATCCTCGCAGGGACTTGCCCGCGGTTTCCTTGATAAACCAGGTTACCACTATAATCCCGATGATTGATGCAAATATAGTATAATATGCCGGTATCAGTCTGTTATTTGTTTGACTTATCAACCAGGACACGATTAACGGTGTTGTTCCGCCAAACAGGGATGCCGAAATATTATAGGTAATTGCCAACGCCCCATTACGTACATTTGTAAAAAATAATGACGGCAACAGGGATGGCATGGTTCCCTGGAACGATGAAGAAAAAACGGCCAAAATTATTAAACCGGCAAATACAAGGATGGTATTGCCGCTTCCTATTAGTAAAAATGACGGAACGGATAACAATATCAGTCCAATCAAACCGCCCTGTATGATTTTTTTTGCGCCAATCCGGTCGCTAAAATACCCCATTAACAATACAATCGGGATCATGATAACCATAACGACCACAATTAATAGAAGCCCTTCCGTTTGCCCATAATCCAGCACTGCTGTCAAATGTGAGGGCATATATGACAAGACAGTATAATTTACTACATTATAAAAGAAAACGACAATCATCCCAATAAGAATGGGTTTCCAGTGAAAGCGGAGAATATCTTTTACAGTAGCGTAATTATCCTCTTCATCCTCTGATTTATCACTTTCCATCGCTTCAAAGGCAGGTGTTTCCTCCAGTTTATTACGTAAATAAAAACCTGATAAACCAATCGGTGCAGCAATTAGAAACGGAATTCTCCAGCCCCATTCCAGCATGGTTTCCTGTCCCAATATATAGGTAAGAGCCGTAACAAGACCTGCTCCAGCAATATACCCGACTAAAGTGCCCACTTCCAAACCGCTTGACATAAACCCCCGTTTTTTGTCAGGTGTGGATTCAGCAATAAATGTCATGGCTCCGGCATACTCCCCACCTGTTGAAAAACCTTGAATCAGGCGTGCCACTATCAACAGGACGGTTGCTGTTGAACCAATTGCAGCATAACCCGGAATCAGGCCAATACTTAATGTCGCAATGGCCATCATAATCAGGGTTATCGCCAGGATTTTTTTCCGTCCCAGACGATCACCCAGCATTCCAAAAAATATCCCGCCCAGTGGGCGAACAATAAAGGCAACGGCAAAAGTGGCAAAAGAGTAAACCAGTTGCATCGTTCCGCCTGCTTCAGGGAAAAATACCTGGCCAATGATAGCGGCAAGATATGAGTATATTCCGAAATCAAACCACTCCATGGCATTTCCAACGGCCGTTGCCACTACCGCTTTTCGCGAAGACTCTGCATCGACAACCGTGATATCATCTTTTTTTAATTTTGGGGTTTTTTTCTTTCTAAACCTGGATCCTTTCCTTTTCTTATCTTCATTCAACAGGGAATGCCTCCTTGTTAATCGGTTTACGGCTGTTAATCTTAATGTGTCCTGTGCCAGAAAAAATAACCAGATAACCGCTATGAGAAGGCATTATGAAATCATCATTTACTTGTTGAACTGAATTTTGTCCTTTCCGTTACCAACCGGACATCATAAAGCGCATATTTGTGAGCCTCATTCCCCCATCCACGAAAACTCAATCTCTCTGTTCACATACTCCGTTCCTTCCCATAGCAGAAACCGGATGAAATGCCGCAATTTCAGCCGGTTTGCAAATCACTTTTTATTGCTTGCTGTGATATGCCCTGATTACTCTTTCTGCCCGAATTTTCAATCAATCCTGGAGCCTTGCAATTATTCGCACCCCATCATTGCTTCACCATTTGACAGTCAATGCATTCTGCTATGGCCAGCCCCCTGGCTTCACCGTAGCAGAATGTACTGCACCTTATCGCCTTGCATAAAAAGGAACAAAACCGGGAATCTGCCCATTTGTTCCTTATCAGCCATTCTCTGAAGGATCTTTGCGAACAGAAGCAACATGGAAAAACGGATTCCAACCATAATCGACAGAGAGATCCTAAATGACTCATTTCCCGGTTGGATGATATACCATGTAAACAATTTTTCCACAAGTTTTCCTGGGTCTTTTTTACCATTTCCCCAACCTGACCGATTCTAAACATTCTGCACCTGAACAAACAACAGTCAACAAGAAAAAGGGAAAGTTCATGGCTTGTCTCGCAAATAACAGATTTATTGCCATATTGGGTAAAGTTTTAAAAAGGGAATCCTGTCATCCCGGAAAATTTCCAAAACAGGCCTTCCCTTTTTCAAGGTATGTAACAATTGGACGACTTGCTGAAATTTAAAGAAGAGAGCAGAACCAATACCAGTATCTGTTAATAAAACAATTTGTATCTGTTCTTGATCATTTGCTTGCAAACGGAAAAATCTCTTTGCCGTGCTTTTAACAGGGTTGGATTTATTTAATTTTCCCTGATTCGGTGATCAGATGCTGAACGGGGATATCATGGGAATCGATGGGCAGATCCTCCCTGATCTGGATGGAATGGGCCAGGGAAACCGTTTTGTTGGGGAAACCGATCAGAAAACGGACATAATAACCGCCGCCAAATCCGATACGATAGCCGTTTTTATCAAACACCACCCCGGGGACAATCAGCAAGTCGATCAGCGGCTTTTCCACTTTGGTTGTCTTTTCCGGCTTTGGCTCCAGCAGATTGTAAAAACTTTTCTCCAGTTGGCCGAAATCATCAAGCTTATAAAAGTGAAGCTTTTTATTCTTTGGCAGGCATTTGGGTACACAAATCGTTTTTCCCTGTTCCCATCCGGATTCAATAATCGGCCTGGTGTTCCATTCAACCCCCTGGGAAACCGTAACGCCAATAGTCCTGGCATTTTTCCACAAGTCTGATGATAACAGATTTCCCAGCAGTTTCTCTTCAATCTTCTGCTTTTCCTGTTCCGTCATTTTTTTCAAGTAATCAATCATTATTTTGCGGAGTTCTGACTTTAACACAGATTCACCCCCTGAAATCGTATAGAGCGGCGCAAATAATTGCCGCCGCCCGTTTATTCGGAAATATTTTCCCAAATAACTTTGTCGGGTTGATTTTAACAGAAATCAAAACAGCCCCACAATCTTCCCTTCTTCATTGATATCGATTTTTTCCGCCGACGGGTGTTTGGGAAGACCCGGCATTGTCAGAATACTTCCTGTCAGAACTACAATAAAGCCGGCACCCGCTGAAATTTTTACTTCCCTGATCGTAATATCAAAATCTGTGGGATGTCCCAATCTGGTTGCATCATCCGAAAAGGAATATTGTGTTTTGGCCATACAAATCGGAAGATGGCCAAAGCCCAGGGCTTCCAGTTTCTCGATTTCTTTGCTTGCCTCTTTTGTAAGAACAATTCCTCTTCCGCCGTATACTTTCTGTACCAGTTTTTCCAGTTTGACCGTGATTGGATCTTCCAGATCGTAGGCAAAGGAAAAACGGTTCTCCTGTTCGGAAAGTCTTACAACTTCCCGGGCCAGATCTTCGCCTCCTGCGCCTCCTTTGGCCCAGACTTCTGCCAGCACCACGTTTACACCCAATTCCCTGCATTTTTCTTCTATTAATGACACTTCCGCATCGGTATCAGTAGGAAATTTATTGATGGCCACAACCGTTGGCAAGCCGAAAACTTTTTTCATGTTTTCCACATGTTTCAGGAGATTGGGCAATCCTTTTTCAAGCGCTTCCAGATTTTCCTGTTTCAATTCATTTTTGGGCATGCCGCCATGCATTTTCAAAGCCCGAACTGTTGCGACAACAACTGCGGCGGAAGGTTTTAAACCGGCATAACGCGATTTGATATCAATAAATTTTTCAGCTCCCAAATCCGCTCCAAATCCCGCCTCCGTCACGACATAATCGGCTGCTTTCAAAGCCAGTTTTGTAGCGGCAATACTATTGCATCCATGGGCAATATTGGCAAAGGGACCGCCGTGGACAAAAGCCGGAGTGTGTTCAAGGGTTTGCACCAGATTTGGCTTGATTGCATCCTTGAGCAAAGCCGCCATTGCCCCCTGGGCTTTCAGGTCTCCTGCTGTAACGGGCTTGTCATCGTACGTATAGCCGATCACGATGTTTCTCAGTTTTTCTTTCAGTTCCTCCATATTCCGGGACAAACAAAGAATCGCCATAACCTCTGATGCCACGGTAATCTGGAAACCGTCTTCCCGCGGTACCCCATTGGCTTTCCCGTTTAATCCGTCCACAATAAACCGGAGCTGGCGGTCATTTATATCTACGGCACGTTTCCAGATGATCCTGCGCGGATCAATATTTAATTCGTTGCCATGGTGGATATGGTTATCGACCATGGCCGCCAGCAGATTGTTGGCAGCACCAATGGCATGAAAATCTCCGGTAAAGTGAAGGTTAATATCTTCCATTGGTACTACCTGGGCAAAACCGCCGCCCGCTGCTCCGCCCTTGATCCCGAAGACCGGACCCAGCGATGGTTCCCGCAAAGCAATGGCGGTTTTTTTGCCTATTCGCTGAAGCGCATCTCCCAGTCCTACAACAACGGTTGTTTTTCCTTCCCCGGCCGGAGTAGGCGTCATAGCCGTGACCAGGATCAGTTTTCCATCTGGCTGATCTTTCAAGTAACCCAGTTTGGTTTCATCAATTTTGGCCTTATAGTTTCCATAAAGCTCAAGAGCACCGGGTTCAATTCCGATTTTGGCTGCGACTTCCTCAATCGGCAACATCGCTGCTTCCTGTGCGATTTCTGCGTCTGTTTTCATATTCATTATAATGCCACCTTCTAAATCTGATAGTAATCATACTTATATATAGTAATTATACTTGCATATAAATAAATTTATATGTAAGCGCTTACTAATTTTAATATAATGGAATTCATACTTTTATTCAATTTCAGGATCTGTCTTGGGGCAAATTGTCGATTTATTATCGCTCAAACCCTCATTGACAGGAAAACCCCCGTCACAAGTCTGGGAAAACCCTGTCTGACGGGGGTTATTCTTGTATTCCAAATCCAGCTGGTTAAAATGCCTGTTTTATCGTTTGATCCCGATTTGTTCTTTCCTCATTTTTAAACGCCGTTGCCAACATCAGTTTCAGCCGGTTAATCTGGTTTACGGGGGATTCGCTGGCATCATAGTCAATCACGGTAATATTGGCTTCCGGATGCAATTTTTTGAGACCTCTTATAATGCCTCTGCCTGTTACATGATTCGGTAAACAGGCAAACGGCTGCACACAGGCTATATTGTGCACCCCGGCTTTAATCAGCTCCAACATCTCAGCTGTCAACAACCAGCCTTCTCCTGCTTTGTTGGCCAAAGACAACAGTGCCCGAGCCATGTCTGCCAATTCATAAATCGTATGCGGTGCTGAGAAGCGTGTGCTTTTTTGCAATGCTTCTTTAAGCGGCTTGCGAAACATTTCCAGAAAGCGGATAACTTCGTGGCGAACCGGTATCCATAATTTGCTTTTTTCCAGATTGGCTCCCCTGTCAAAAGCACAATATAAAAAGAAATCAAGAATATCCGGTATAACTGCCTCTCCGCCTTCGTTCTCAATCAATTCAACAATTTTATTATTGGCATCGGGATGAAATTTTACCAGGATCTCACCGACAACGCCAATTCTGGGCTTGTTTGCAAAAACAACCGGCAGCCGGTCAAACTCTTCTACCATTTCGGATAAAATCTTCCTGTATTCGGTGAAGCGAAACTTGGCTAATGACCGGATGCAAATATCCAGCCATTTTTTATGCAAGGCATTGGTACTCCCCTTTTTCATTTCATATGGCCGGATTCGGCAAATCATTCGCATCAAGGCATCGCCATAGACGGTGGCTGCTATCAATTTCCTGATCAGGCGAAAACTTAATGAAAAACCGGGATGCTTCTCCAGACCCAGCGCATTTAACGAAATAACCGGGATTTGGTCCATACCTGCATCCCTTAAAGCTCTGCGCAGCAATGCAATATAGTTTGTCGCACGGCAAGCCCCGCCTGTCTGGGACATAATCAACGCGGTCCGGTTCAAATCATAGTTTCCGCTTTTCAAGGCTTGCACCAATTGTCCCACCGTTAACACTGCCGGATAACAGGCATCATTGTTCACATACCTTAAACCCGCATCAACCGCTTCCGGGGTAACCTCCGGCAGCAGTTCTGCTTTATATCCCTCACTTTGAAGAGCCGCTTCATACAAATCAAAATGGATTGGCGACATTTGCGGAATCAGGATGGTGTAATCCTGTTTCATTTTTTTGGTAAAGAGCGGATATTTCTTCGTTTCTTTTCTTTTTACAGGTTTCAAATGTCTGTGTTGGCGTTCATCCATGGCTGCTTTCAAAGAACGGATCCGAATTCTGGCTGAACCAGGATTATTCATTTCGTCAATCTTGATAGCTGTATACATTTTCCCGTTTTCTTCCAGAATTTCCTGAACCATATCACCTGTAACCGCATCCAACCCGCACCCGAAGGAAACAAGCTGGACAAGCTCCAGTTCCTTGCAGCGGGCAACCACTCTTGCCGCACGGTACAGTCTTGCATGATACGTCCACTGGTTCACTACCCGGGGGTCTTTTTCTGCCTCAGCCAGATGGGAAATGGAGTCTTCTGTCAAAACAGCCATCCCATTCATGGTAATCAGTTCGGAAATGCCATGATTGATCTCAGGATCTACGTGGTAAGGTCTCCCGGCAAGAACAATCCCTTTTTTGCCAGTTTCTTTCAGATATTGAATGATTTCTTCCCCTTTTCGGCGAATATCCTGTTTTACTTGTGCTGCTTCCCGCAGCCCTGCTTTGACTGCCTGAGCAATTTCTTTTTTCGGGATCTCCGGAAAACAAATCGCCAGACCGTTGGTAATGGTTCTTTCATTTTTCAATGACAGAAATGGCTGTATAAATGGTATTTTCTTTTCTTTTAGAATGTCCATATTTATACGAATCACTTCCGGATAGGAAGCTACAACCGGGCAATTAAAGTGATTGGTTGTTTCCCTTGTTTCTTTCTTCTCATAAATGACAGAGGGATAGAAAATCAGATCAACATCCTGCTCTGCCAAACTTTGAATATGACCATGCGTCAGTTTGGCCGGATAACAGACAGATTCGGACGGAATCGATTCCATACCTTTCTCAAACAATTTCTTGCTTGATTTGGGGGACAGGATCACTTCAAACCCGAGTTTCGTAAAAAAAGTATGCCAAAACGGATAATTTTCATACATATTTAATACGCGGGGAATTCCCACTCGTCCCCGTTTGGCTTTTTCGGTATCTAATGATTTATAATCAAACAGCCTCTTGTATTTATAGGTGTAAAGATTGGGAAGTTCCGTTTTCTTTCTTGTTTTGCCCGCTCCCCGTTCGCAACGGTTGCCCGTGATAAAGATTCGCTTGTCCTGGAATCGGCTGATCGTCAAGGGACAGTTATTGGCACAAAGCTTGCAACGGCTGTGCGATGTTTGGCAGGTAAAGGCCTTTAATTGCTCTATGTTCAATATTTCACTAACTTTTCCTTCTTCATATCGTTCTTTTGCAATAATGGCACATCCGTAAGCACCCATCATTCCAGCAATATCAGGGCGTACAACTTCTTTCTGTATTAAAAGTTCAAATGCCCGCAAAACAGCTTCATTGTAGAATGTGCCACCCTGAACAATGATATGTTCACCAAGCTCCTCCGGATTCCGTAGTTTCATGACTTTTTGAATGGCGTTTTTAATCACGGAATACGACAAACCGGCAAACAGATTGGGAAGGGTTACACCTTCTTTTTGCACCTGTTTGACTTTGGAATTCATAAATACTGTACAGCGTGATCCCAGATTGACAGGTTGGTCGGAACGCAATGCTATACTGGCAAATTCTCCGATCGGAATATTTAAAGAATGGGCAAAGCTTTCCAAAAAAGAACCGCAACCGGCAGAACAGGCTTCATTTAACATCAGATGGTCGATGGCGCCATTTTTGACTTTAATGCATTTCATATCCTGTCCGCCAATATCCAGAATAAAATCCACATTGGGCAAAAATTTGGCTGCTGCTTTATAATGGGCGACGGTTTCGACTTCCCCGACATCAATTTTTAAAGCCGCCTTGACCAGTCCTTCACCATACCCTGTTACTGCAGAATTTGCAATAAATACTCCTTTCGGCATTTTGGCATACAAATCCGCCAACCCGTCCATAACCGATTTTAACGGGTTTCCTTTATTGCTTTCATAAAGTGTATATAACAGCTCATCATTGCTTGCACCCATCAATACAATTTTTGTCGTTGTGGAACCAGCGTCTATCCCCAGAAATGCAGGACCTTTATATGTCTCAAGATCCCCCCTGGGGACTTTTGCCCGTTGATGGCGCTCGCGAAAAGCCTTTAATTCTTCTTCTCCAGCAAATAATCTCGGCAATGTGTCAATTCCCAGCCTGGATGAAGACAAGGAATCGGCTTCCAGGCGCCTGCATAACTCGGAAAGCTGAATCGGATTGCTTTTCACGCTGCAAAAAGCTGCTCCATAGGCTACAAAATATTGGCTGTTTGGAGGAAAAACAATATCCGGCTTCTCCAGTTCCAAGGTTTCAATAAACCGTTGACGCAACTCCGACAAGTATGTAAGCGGTCCTCCCAGAAAGGCAACTTTTCCCCGAATGGGGCGCCCGCAAGCCAAACCGCTGATTGTTTGTGTTACGACACTTTGAAAGACAGAAGCCGCAATATCTTCTTTGCTGATGCCTTCATTCAAAAGCAGTTGAACATCTGTCTTGGCAAATACACCGCAACGGGAAGCAATAGGATGAATTTTTTGATAGCCTTTGGCCAGCTCATTCAATCCGGCCGCATCCGTTTGCAAAAGGGCGGCAATTTGGTCAATAAATGCCCCCGTTCCCCCTGCACAGGCCGAATTCATCCGTTGTTCAATCCCGTCGCGAAAATAAATGATCTTTGCATCTTCACCGCCAAGTTCAATTACCACATCTGCTTCCGGAATAAAACGCTCAACTGCTTCTGTACATGCCATCACTTCCTGCACAAACGGGATTTGTAACTGCCTTGCCAGTGAAATTCCTGCGGAACCGGCGATATTCATAGTTACAACTGCATTTGGATAGCGGTTTGATACCATCTTCAACATCTGAAGGGTTGTTTTTTTTACATCGGAATAATGCCTGCAATATTTTTGATAGACGATCCTGGAAGCACTGTTTAGTACCACTATTTTTGAAGTAATTGAACCAACATCCAGCCCGATTCGCAATGACATCCATGATTCTCCTTTCTTTTTGACTTAAGGTCTTATGATGATCTGAATTTTGAATGACGGAAGTTTATTGGTTTAAACTAAAAATTTTGGTATTTCCCATTTTCCCGAAACAGATTCAAATTATGATCGACATAACGGTTCAGCAACAAACAAAAAATTATATGTAAATTATTTTGTTTGCTAAATATATTTATTTATTCAAAAAACAGGGTTAAAGATTTTTTAAAAAACTTTAACCCTGTGAACAAGCAAACGGTTTGACCAATCTTCCCCAAGATAAAAAATCACTTTACCAGTCCCTTAAAAGAATCCGATTGTGTTAACTTTCTAATCAAATAAAGGCCGCTATTCCATGTATTTATCCAAAAATGCGACGCAAGTATATCACCCTAATCTAGACTTTATCCTTTTTAATCATGATCAAACCAGATATTAACAAAGTTTAAATTTCTGACAAACATCTGATTCATTCAGCATCTACGGTTTATCATTACATTGGCAATCAGGGGCAAAATCCGGAATCCCCCTTTTTTAAATTGCCGTCTTCCTATTTTCCGGTTTCAAACGTTTTCCATCTGATCTGTTTGCCTTCATCCACCACAAAACAGTTCCCGTGATCTGTGCTGCCAGTTGAATCAAGCAAGCAGACCGCTCCGGCAATATTTCAGAATGTCGCTTCACCGGCAAAGGAAACCCGGCAATCCGCTTAACCACAGGTGTTTGCAAGCTCTGTAAGCTTAAAAAATTTTTGGGGAATAAAAGTAGACACTAACTATTTTTTAGTATATAATCATTATTAAATAATAATTATTATAAATTGGAGGCAAGAAAATGAGTGACCACACAAATAGTGAAGTACGTTCTCTGCCGCGAGTTGGATCAAAAGCCCCGCAATTTGAAGCAGTAACATCCCAAGGAACGCTTCGCCTGTCTGACTATGAAGGAAGCTGGCTGGTCCTGTTCTCCCATCCTGCCGACTTTACACCTGTATGTACGACAGAATTTATTGCTTTTCAGGAAATTTATCCGGAACTGCAGAAATTAAATACGGAATTGCTGGGATTGAGTGTTGACAGCGTATCCTCCCACATATCCTGGATCCGCAATGTGGAGGAAAAGTTTGGTGTCAAGCTGGAGTTTCCCATCATTGCCGACCTTAACAAGGAAGTTGCCCGGTTATACGGCATGATTATGCCGGACGAAAGCACGACGGAAACTACCCGCGCAGTATTTGTCATTGATGACAAACAAGTCGTCCGGGCCATTATCTACTATCCGCTGACCACCGGCCGCAACATAGATGAGATTCTTCGTCTGGTCAAGGCTCTGCAAACATCAGATGAACACGGCGTTGCCACTCCGGCCAACTGGCGTGAAGGAGACAAGGTACTGTTGCCCACACCACCAAATATCGAAGTGGCGGAAGAACGCTTGAACGATAAAAATCTGGAATGTACCGACTGGTATTTCTGCAAAAAACAATTGTAAAGGGGAATCTGCATGGCATGTCTGACAGATGACGGATATTTGTCGGAATCTTCGAAAAAACTTTTGCAAAGCATTGAGAAAGATTTTTTGACACCACAGGAAATTGCCAAAAAGACAGGCCTTCCTCTTTTCAAGGTGCGCAGCGGTTTGCGGGAACTGGAAAGCATGGAACTGGTCATAAAAGAAGACAATCAATACAAAATGGCTCCGAAAGCATTAGAATATTTTAATGGAAAACAGGATTAAAAGATATGAGACGGACAGGATGCCTTTGTTGGACACCCTGTTCGGGTTGGTTGGATCCTTTGCTCCTGTTTGAAAAATCCGTTTCAGATGCAGAAAAAGAGAACAGGCGGTCACACCCGTCAGTTGGCAAGAAAGTTCCATTTTACGATGATCCCTTGACAAAGGAGTATGACAATGGCATACATTCTACAAATTGATTTCAAAATGAATGGACCTTTTGGAGATGAGATGGCAGAGGCATTTTCGGATTTGGCCCAAAGTATCAGGAAAGAAAAAGGATTGAAATGGAAAATTTGGACTGAAAACCCGGAGACCAGGGAAGCAGGCGGAATTTATCTGTTCAAAACAAAAGAAACAGCAGAACATTATTTAAATATGCATTTGAAGAGATTAGCGGGATTTGGGGTATCGGATATAAACGCAAAGATCTTTGCCATCAATTCCAAACTCACCGGAATTACCAATGGCCCGGTAAAATAAACAAAAACCAGCAGTGCTTGCCTTGAAAAAGATACGACCTGTCAAAAAAGAGTCCTTCATTATATAAATGAAGGACTCTTTTAGAAAATGTTATCCTCTGGGTTTTCCTTTTTCAGAAACCGGAAGATGTTAACACCTGCTTTAACGGCATTTATGAAAACAGATCCTTCAAACGAGCCCAAATGCCCTTTCTTTCTTTGGCCGGTTGTTTTGTTACTACCGGTTCTTCCTGTTTTATGCTTTCTGTTTTAATGACAAACTGGACTGAATTGATATTTTTGTTCCCGGATGAAACAAAGGATACCGCCTCAAAGTCGGATTTATCATAATCCGCCATCAACTGACTGACTTTCCGTTTCATTTGGTCAGGCAACTTACTGGTCGCCCCGTAAAGTTTATCTGTTCCATCATGAAGCTTGCCTGCGCCATTTTCCAATTCCCCTGTTCCGTTGGACAGGGCTTCAATGCCTTTATGCATTTGCTTATAGGAGTTGGACAGTTGACTTACTCCATCGGTATAGTTGATCAATCCTGAATGGAACAATTTGTAGTTGTCAGACAAAGTTTCTATTCCTTTTTTTAATTCAGCGAATGAATCAGCCGCATCCATGACATCCTGCGCAGATGAAAGCCCATTGGCCACCTTGGCCAGATTGCTGGCCATGTCTGTAAGGGAATGGTTGATTTGCCCCAATGCACCTTCAACAGCGACAAATCCTTCCTTTACAGATGAATAGGTTCCTTTTGCAGTGCGTGCAGCAGAATACGTTTCGATCAATTGATCCAGTACTTTTTGATCTGCACCGCTCCTGTACAACTGTTGTATTTCTTCCTCCGATATCTCATACCGGGGAATGCCTCCCATGGCCCTGTCTAACGCTGTGAAAGCAGTACGGTAATTTTCTTTTGCAACAGTCAGGCCATCCGATGCGGTTCTAAGTCCGCTTGCAATTTGAAAGAGTCCTTCTTTCAACTTTTTCAAATCGCCGAACCCTGTTTCTCCTGAACTGTTATTCAGTGATTTGTTTAACGTTTCAAGTGCCTGCCCAATATCTCGGGAAGCGTTAACCAGTTTGACAGAAGAAGCAGCGACTGCAGAAATTCCCTCTTCATAATCACTGGAACCGTTCCGCAGATTCTTTACACCGCTGTTTAATTCAGCAACCCCGTTTTTTAATTTTCCAACACCATTGTTAACTTCACCAAGAACACTCGTCAAGGTTGCCATATCACCTGTCAAATTGTTTATATCAGGTGCATCAACAGGCAAAAAAGGCGGAATCGCTGTGATGGTGATGCCTTCCAGTTCAAAGTCGACCACATCCGTTTCAAGGATCAGTTCTTCCTCTTTTTCAGGCATCACGGTAAACGTGATCTGTTTATTTTTTCCCGCATTGACGAGCATCCCGCCGGGAGCCTTGATATTGCTGCAGATATCCTGATTGAGAGGAACAGAAATTTGTAGCAAATAGTTTTTAAAAAATAATGGATTTGCTTTTTCATTGGCAGATGTTGCAATCCGGATTTGTACATGCCCCTCTTTCCCGGCCAGCTCTTCAGGAGCTATTTTTTTCCCATCCAAAAAATAGGAAACAGAAATATCCCATGGCAAGGGTTCTTTATTCATGTTCCCTTGGTAATAAAATCTTCCTTTAGGAGCATTAAACTCGACCGTATTCTCTTTTTGTTCCATTCGGGACAAATCCGTCAGGTTTTTCAGACTGGTATACGAACCATAGTCGATGATTTTCCCTGCTTTTTCTACATCAAAAATATTGACAACATAGACCTCCTGTCGATTGCCATCGGCACTTAGCCTTGCATAGACCACTTCATCCTTTGAGGAGATTTTCCCATTTTCCCGGGGCAGATCTTCTCCTGGCTTGCTGTCATTTGAAGCAGCCGTAACATGAAATGTCGGCAACATTAAAATGGTTACTGCAAAGACAAGCAGGAACTTTCTTATTCTCCTCATCATCATTTCCCCTTATAAAAATTTGCTTTCCAGGTTGTTTTTAAAATCAAGTTATCACAGACCAACAATACGGCAGGCAGGAAGAAATTTACCATAATCAGAGCAAGCAACGCACCTCTCCCAAGCAGTAACCCGATTGAAGCCACAATGGGGTTGGACGAGGTAAGCCATAAAATAAAACCTACACTTGACAAAATCGAAGCAGATACCGCAACAGGGAAAAACTTCTTGTTTGCCACTGTCTTGATCGCTTCAAGTGCAGGCATTTTCTTTCTCTCCTTCATATAGGCGTCCATCAGGAGAATAGCATAATCGACCGTCGCCGCAAGCTGAATAATGCTGACAAGCAGATAGCCCACATAGACCAGGGACGAATCAGTAAAGTACGGAACGGACAGGTTGATCCAGACCGCTGACTGAATGGTAAGCAGCAAAAGCAAGGGAATCGAAACAGATTTAAATGTCACAACCAGCACGAAAGCAATCGTAATAATGGTCAAAAGATTGACCAATTGATTGTCTCTTTGGACGGTATTTTTGATATCGTACAATGTCACGCTTTCCCCAAGCATATGAATATGGTCTCCATAATATTTTTTTGCCGTACGTTGTACCTGTTCAACAAGGTGAAATGCCTCTTCACCTTCGTTGCCGGTATCTGTTTGAAGGATGATCCGGCTGTATTTTCCGGAATAAAACGGTTCTGTCACAGGCGGATCCAGATATTCCGGGGGAATCGCAACACTGACTTTGTTGACATAAGCCAGAGCACTTGACACATGTTCAATCTTCTCCAAATCATGGACCAGTTTCTCTTCCCTGGCAAGATCCCCTTTTGGGACGAGCAATACAATCGGGGTGCTCTCTCCGAAATGTTCTTCAATTTTTGCCAAATCGCTGCCGGCCCTTGTATTTTTCGGTTGTTCACCAATACCGTATGTAAAGTCCGTATGTTCCTGTGCCAAATATGCTGGTACAATCAGAAGAAATACAAGCACCAGGCTCAGAAATCTGACTTTTACAACGCCGCTTCCTATATTCTTGAAGCCTGGAATTAACGGTTTATGTCGGGTTTTATCGATCCATTGATAAAACATAAGTGTCAGGGCAGGCAAAAAGACCATTACACTAATGAAGCTTAATAAAATTCCTTTTACCAGGTTGATTCCCAAATCAGAGCCAATTTCAAAATCCATAAATGATAATGCAATAAAGCCAAAAAAGGTCGTTGAGGCACTGGACGCAATTGCCGAAAAGGATTTCTTCATGGCCAGTTCCATGGCTTCATGAGGGTCTCCTGTTTTCTTTCTGTATTCTGAAAAACTGTGAAGGAGAAATATTGCATAATCAAGTGATACAGCCAGTTGTAAAATGGGTGCAACAGCCTGGGTAACAAAGGATATTTCCCCGAGAAAAATATTTGTTCCCATGTTAAGCAATACGGAAACACCGATAGCAGTCAGGAAAAACAACGGTTCAACCCAGGAACTGGTTGATAAAACCAGGATCAGTATGATAATTGGAACCAACAAGACAGCTGCATACATCGATTCTGTTCCAGTCATCTTTTGTTGTATCGCTGTATTGAGGGATTCCCCTGCCATGGCATTTTTTTCACCAATGAGGTTATAGATGGCATCAGTAACCGCTACTTCGTCTCCATCCCGGATACTGAATGAAAACAATGCCTTGCCGTCCTTGTAATAGGACTCCACGATTTCTTCATCGGCCATTTCAAGCGGTGCTTTTATATCGATGACATCATCTAACCAGGTAACATCTGACACACCGTCAACAGCAGCCAGTTTTTCTTTAAAAGCAAGGGCTTCCTGTATGGTTACGTCATGAATCATGACTCTGTTTGTCGGAACACTGCCCGCAAATTCCTGTTCCATTATATGTATTGCTTTTACAGATTGGGCATTATCCGGCAAGTAATCTTTCATGTCGTAGTTTACGGTTACCGTAAACAGCGCCAAGGTACTGACA
>JBAVDL010000045.1:0-2201 GCA_049587175.1 Thermoactinomyces sp. | reverse complement strand
GATGTTACTGAGTATCATGGGGACAAGGGTAATCGGTTTTTCACTCCAACGGGTTCTGGTGATATCAATTTCTCCGATGCATCGCATTCCGTATTTGGCAAGATAAGCACAAATAGCATCACGCGTTTCCTGCCCGCCATCAAACTTGTCCAATTCATCCAGAAAGTTGTCATCTTTTACATGTTGCAAATAAGCAATAATCTCCGGATAAGGGCGAATCACATCGGCAACATCCAGCAGCTCCAGCCCCATTTCCGAAGTAATATTATTTGGTACGGATTGCGAAAGTGTGTCAGCTACGTTTTTTTCACCTAACCACTTTTCCATTTTTTCATTGATCCATGATGAAGCGTCCATAGCATCCATAATAATACCCATGCGTGGATCAAATAAAAACTTCTGTAATTGCGGGATATCATCCAGGATAAAATCAAATAAATCTGGTCCTGATTTTGTTTGTATATTTTGTTTTAACTCCTCTATTGATTTTTGACTGCTCTTAATCAAATCAAAAACAGTTTTCAGATTGTTTTTAATTTGTGCTTCAAAATCGGAAGATGACAGATCCATATTCTGTTTTCCGGGACTTCGTTCTTTTTTATCATCCGATGGCGATTTTATAAAGTCTCCACGATCAATGATGGTCAGCAGTGCATCTTTTATGAGCGGATCCGATTTCCCCAATTTGTCTATTAATGTTTTTCTGCTGGCAGGCGAAGCCAGCATATCTGTTACATCAACAAATAATCTTCCACCAGCTTTGCACATGGGGGCAGGAGTCGTTAACAGAAAAAAAGACAATCCGAGCGGTCTCATGGGATCGGTCATCATTTGCTGATGCCCGACAGATACATAGACGTGATTTTCCTGGTCATTCGCTTCAGGAATGGGAAATAAAGTCGTGATTGGCCGACTCTGGACGATATAAAATGTATCATCTGCCAAACACCATTCGATATCTTGTGGCTGGCCAAAATAAGCTTCAATCTGTCTTCCGATGCGGGCCAGTTGTAGAATCTGTCGATCCGTAAGCACTTGCGTCTTTTGCTGGTCAGGAACGATTTGCTGTGTCTCGGTTCCACCTTTCTTTCGTCCATAAACAGCCGATTTTTTGGTTGCAATCATCTTTTTGATGATTTTATCTTCTTGCACCTTATAGCAATCAGCGGACATCCGTCCGGAGACAAGGGATTCACCCAGTCCAAAGCCGGCATCGATCGATAACAGCTTTCGGTTGGAAGTAACCGGATCAGCGGTAAATAAAATCCCCGAAGCCTGTGGAAACACCATCCGTTGGACGATAACGGATATATAAACCTGCCGGTGGTCAAATCCATTTTGCATGCGGTAAATCACGGCACGGTCCGTAAAAAGAGAAGCCCAACATTTGCTGAGATGCTGCAAAACAGCTTTTTTCCCAATAATATTCAAATAGGTATCTTGCTGCCCGGCAAAAGAGGCATATGGCAAATCTTCAGCAGTTGCACTGGAACGCACTGCATAAGCATGTTCATCGCCAAACCGGGAGAGATAGTGAGAAACATCTTTCACAACATCGGAAGGAATCTCTGCTTCCATAATTACTTTTCGAATCTTCCTGCTGATTTCTCCAATTTGATCCCGTTTCTTTATTTTCAAGTGAGCCAGTTGCTCCAACAATGCATGGAATGTCCCGTTGTTCTCAAGGGCTTTTTGATAGGCTTCTGTCGTAACACAAAATCCTTCCGGCACTTGTATTCCATCAATCTTCGATAGTTCCGCCAGATTCAACCCTTTTCCCCCGACAAGCAACGATTGCGTTTTATCGATCTCCTGAAAGCTGACAACATATGAATTCATTTCAATTATCCCCTTTCTTCAAATCCGGTCTGTCGCGATTCCTCCCTTGATGAATTGGAGCATATCTCCGATTTTTTGCATGTGCCCGGTTTGATAAACCTTTGCATGTGCAACATTCATATCCAAATCAGATCATCCTGTTGATTACGTTCTATTTTCGTCTGGAAGCATGCCGGGGTTCTTGCGTCGTTTTGAAAGAAACCGGCTAGCATCACATTCTGAAAAAATTGAACAAAGATAGACGGTACTCACTCGTCCGAAGAAGTTGATTTCAATATATGTATCTATTCTAGAACCTGGTTCCAGAATTAACAGTCTATATTTTATGCAATTTATATTTTATAATTAAAGTGGGACAGATG
>JBAVDL010000044.1:0-6277 GCA_049587175.1 Thermoactinomyces sp. | reverse complement strand
TCAGCGGGACTTCGCCGGGATGGTGTGTGCGGAAGTGTTCCAGATACCGTTCGTAATTGGGAACTCCTGCAATCTCATTCAGATAGCTGGTGAATGCTTTTCCGGCCTGGCAAATCTTTTTTAACACCTTCATGAAACCTCACCCTTCAATCGTGTTTGGTTTCCGCGGGACAAAGGGAGACTCCCTGAGCGGCAGTTGTTCCTGCTTTACCAAAACCCTGTACCAGACCCGGGCAGCATCGGCAATGATAATCACTACAAAGATGGCAAATAAAGCTGTCAAGACGGCATCAATCTGGTTGTTGAAAACAATCCGTTGCATTTCTTCGATGGATTTGGCCGGTCCCAGCAGTTGCCCTGCCTCAATGGCCTGTGAGTACTGTTCCGCTGCTTTTAAAAAGCCGATTGATGGATCACTGTGGAACAGCTTTTGCCAACTGGCCGTCATGGTTACGATGGTCAGCCAGGTTAAAGGCAGCAGAGTGACCCAGGAATAAATCCATTTCCCCATTTTGATCAAAATGGTTGTCCCGACAACAAGTGCTACAACGGCAAGCATCTGGTTGGCGATCCCGAACAGGGGCCACAAGGTGTTAATACCGCCCAGTGGATCAACTACTCCCTGATACAGGAAATATCCCCATCCGGCAACCATGAGCCCGCTGGCAATGATATTGGCGGGATAGTACTTTGTATCTCCCAGTTTGGGGATGGCCCTGCCCATCAGATCCTGAAGAATAAAGCGGCCTACCCGTGTACCGGCATCAATCGTTGTGAGAATAAAGACCGCTTCAAACAAAATGGCAAAATGGTACCAGAAAGCCATCATGGCCTCGCCTCCAAGCAGGTTGGAAAAAATGGTTGCCATGCCGACAGCCAGGGTCGGGGCTCCGCCTGTCCGGGACAGGATTGTGTTTTCGCCGATGGCGTTGGCCAACTGTTCCAAATCCTGCGGTGTTACCGTGAAGCCCATTTCCGTAACTGCCCTGGCTGCTGCAACCACATCCGTTCCGATGACCGCAGCCGGGCTGTTCATGGCAAAATAGACTCCGGGAGTTAAAATACATGCGGCAATCAATGCCATAATGGCCACAAATGATTCGGTCAGCATGCCGCCGTATCCGATCATGGTGGCATGCGATTCGCGGGCAATCATCTTTGGCGTGGTTCCGGATGAAACCAGGGCATGAAACCCGGAGATGGCTCCGCAGGCAATAGTAATAAATACAAACGGGAACAGATCCCCGGAGAAAACAGGTCCCGTTCCGTCAACAAATTGGGTCAGGGCCGGCATTTTCAAATCCGGCAGAACCAGGATAATTCCCATGGCCAGCGCCAGGATGGTCCCCACCTTTAAAAATGTACTCAGGTAGTCGCGGGGGGCCAAAAGCAGCCACACCGGCAAAACGGAAGCGACAAAACCGTAAATGATCATCATCCAGGCCAGAGTTGTTCCATCAAAGGTAAAGTAGTCAGCCCATACCGGATGTGTTGAAACAATCTGCCCGCCGTAGAGAGATAAAAGCAGGAGGGCAAAGCCGATCAGGGATGCTTCCAGGATGCGGCCCGGCCGGATATAGCGCATATAGATTCCCATAAAAACAGCAATAGGGATCGTCATGACAATGGTAAACATGCCCCAGGGGCTGTCTGCCAGCGCCTTTACCACAACCAGTCCCAAAACGGCCAGCAAAATGACCATAATCCCAAGGATCGCAATCGCCGCCGTTAATCCGCCAACCGGCCCGATTTCCTCCTGGGCAATATCACCGAGCGATTTTCCATTGCGGCGCATGGAACCGAATAAAATGATAAAGTCTTGTACAGCCCCGCCCAGAACGACTCCGACAATAATCCAGATTGTTCCCGGCAGGTAACCCATTTGTGCAGCCAGAATCGGGCCTACCAACGGGCCGGCTCCGGCAATGGCCGCAAAATGGTGCCCAAACAGAACCCATTTGTTGGTAGGAACATAGTCTTTTCCGTCATTGTGAATTTCTGCCGGAGTTTTCCGGTTGTCATTCAATTCAAAAACCTTGCGGGCTATAAAACGGCTGTAAAAACGGTAAGCAACGGCATAGGTGCAGACAGCGGCAGTAAGCAGCCAAAAGGCGTTAATTGATTCGCCGCGATTTAATGCCAGAATGGCAAAGCCGGCGGCTCCCAATGCTGATATTGCTCCCCAAATGAGGATTGATAACAGTTTTCTGGTCAATTCAAAACTCCCCCAATTTCAAAGAATCAGAAAAAATAAATTGTCGGTTTTAAACTTTTGTTGGAAGACAGTTGCTGGAAACAGTGTGGAAGCTAATTGCTTCTGAAAAATGTTTTTCTACAAATAATTAATTATGGATTATATCTATTATACTGAATATTTTTTTGATTTCAATAAAAACCCTCAGGTTGAATCAATGCAGATTCTTATATTTGAGATTGTTTTACATCTGAAACAGGAAAATCTTTTATAAAATCTCTGTATGGCATGAAGAAACTGGTCATTGCTATTTGCAATCTCCGCAGTAGTATTATTTTATATAAAAATAAAAACATTATATGTTCGGCCATCTGAGCAGGTAAAGTGAGAAGGTGGATATTATTTCATTTTTCCGATCAAAGTGTGGAATCCCATGTTCATAAGCGGAGTCATGCGGGTGCAAGGGATGGGACCCTGAAAATCGTCTTCCGTCGGTTGTTTTTCTGTAATTGGATTCTTCATTGTTTCTATAAAGAATTCCTAATGAAATTTGCGGTTTTATGCTATACTGTGAGAAGTTAAAGGGGAAAAATGATACAGATGGCAATGTTCATTTGGTGGAGGTGAAAAAATTGGCTATTTCCAAAGAAGAAGTGTACAAGGTAGCAACTCTTGCACGCCTGAAATTGACTGAACAAGAGGCTGATCAGTTTACAAGTCAGCTTAATGATATTCTGGAGTTTGCCAATAAACTGAACGAACTGGATACGGAAAACGTACAACCGACCAGCCATGTTTTGCCAATCCATAACGTGTTCCGGGAAGATGAAGTCCGACCTTCAATCGATCGGGAAAAAGCATTGCAAAATGCCCCGGAACAACGGGATGGAATGTTTTATGTGCCAGCAGTATTTGAAGAGTAAGGAGGAGAAAAATGTCGCTGTTCAATGATTCACTGAAGAGCTTACATAAACGGTTGGCTGGGCGGGAAATTACAGCCAGCGATTTGGTGGATGAATCCTTGCGCCGCATCAAGGAAGTTGACGGCCAGATCAAGGCCTTTATCAAAGTAGATGAGGAAGGGGCCAGACAGCGCGCAAGGGAACAGGATGAAAAACTGGCCAGCGGAGCGGAAAAAGGAATTTTGGCCGCTTTGCCGGCAGGTATCAAGGACAATATTTGCACAGAAGGCATGACGACTACATGCGGAAGCCAGCTTTTGTCCAATTATGAACCGATTTACAATGCCACGGTCATGGACAAACTGTTTGAAGCAGAAGCAATTCCGGTAGGGAAACTGAACATGGATGAATTTGCGATGGGTTCATCTACAGAAAACTCTTCTTTCAGCCTGACTCGAAATCCCTGGAATCTGGAGCGGGTTCCCGGAGGGTCAAGTGGCGGATCGGCTGCTTCTGTTGCTGCTCGTGAAGTCTATTTCTCGCTTGGTTCAGACACAGGCGGATCTATACGCCAGCCGGCGGCCTTTTGCGGAGTAGTTGGAATGAAACCGACTTACGGCCGGGTTTCCCGCTATGGTCTGGTTGCATTTGCATCTTCGCTGGATCAGATTGGGCCTCTGACCAAAAATGTGGAAGACACGGCTTATGTCCTGCAAGCGATTTCCGGTCACGATGCGTATGATTCAACTTCCGCAAATGTAGAGGTGCCTGATTACCTGTCTGCTTTGACCGGAGATGTAAAAGGGATGAAAATTGCTGTTGCCAGGGAGATGATGGGTGAAGGGATTGACCCGGCTGTACGCCAGCGTATTCAGGAAGCGATTGAGAAGCTGGAACAAATGGGTGCTTATGTGGAAGAAGTCTCCCTTCCGCACACGGAATATGCCGTACCTGCTTATTATTTGATTGCTCCTGCGGAAGCATCTTCAAACCTGGCCCGTTACGACGGTGTTCGGTATGGAGTCCGCAAAGAGGGCAAAAATCTGGTCGACATGTATCTGGAAACACGCAGCCAGGGATTTGGTCCGGAAGTGAAGCGGCGGATTATGCTTGGGACTTATGCGCTCAGCTCTGGTTATTATGATGCGTATTATCTGAAAGCACAAAAAGTGAGAACTCTGATTTGCCAGGATTTTGACAAAGTGTTTGAACAGTTTGATGTCATTGTGGGACCGACGACACCGACCACAGCGTTTGGAATCGGTGAAATCGTAAATGACCCGTTAACCATGTACATGAACGATATTTTGACCATCCCCGTGAACCTGGCCGGTTTGCCGGCGATCAGCGTCCCGTGCGGACTTGCGGAAGGAATGCCTGTCGGCTTGCAGATTATCGGCAAACCTTTTGACGAGTCAACGGTATTGCGGGTTGCTCATGCCTATGAGCAGGAAACAGGGCCGATGCCGGCTCCGACGGTGGGAGGGAAAACAGAATGAGTCAGTATGAAACCGTGATCGGATTGGAAGTACACGTGGAATTATCTACAAAAACAAAAATCTTTTGCGGCTGTTCGACAGAGTTTGGTGCGCCGCCTAACACGCATACCTGCCCCGTCTGCCTTGGCCACCCGGGTGTTCTTCCCGTATTAAACCGGCAAGCTGTCGATTTTGCGATGAAAGCGGCGATGGCTCTGAATTGTGAGATTGCTGAATACAGCAAGTTTGACCGGAAAAACTATTTTTACCCGGATCTGCCAAAGGCTTATCAAATTTCCCAGTATGATCAGCCGATTGGCAAGAACGGATGGATTGAAATTGAAGTAAACGGGGAAAAGAAACGGATTGGGATTACCCGTCTCCATCTGGAGGAAGATGCTGGAAAATTGAACCATAGCGAACAGGGAGACGGCTCCCTGGTAGATTTTAACCGTGTAGGCGTACCGCTGATAGAGATCGTGTCCGAACCGGATCTTCGTTCGCCGGCAGAAGCCCGTGCCTATCTGGAGAAATTGAAAATGATTATCCAGTATACGGGTGTGTCTGATGTGAAGATGGAAGAGGGTTCCTTGCGCTGTGATGCCAATATCAGCTTGCGTCCGGCGGGACAAAAGGAATTTGGCACCAAGACAGAGATGAAAAATCTGAATTCGTTCAGGAATGTGGAAAAAGCGCTGGAATATGAACAACAGCGGCAAAAAGAAATCCTGGACCGTGGTGATGTTGTGGTTCAGCAGACCTTGCGCTGGCTGGAACAGGAAAACCGCACCAAGACAATGCGGAGCAAGGAAGAAGCGCATGATTACCGTTATTTCCCTGAACCTGATCTGGTAACACTTCACATTGATGATGCCTGGAAAGAAAAAATCCGCGCCAGCATCCCTGAATTGCCGGATGCCCGAAAAGCGCGTTACCAGAAGGAATTTGCCCTTAGTGACTATGATGCTTCAATTTTGACCGGCTCCAAGGAAGTGGCTGATTTTTATGAGGCAACGGTAGCGAAAAAAGCTGACCCGAAACTGGCAGCAAACTGGATTGTTACAGACCTGCTGGGATATCTCAATCAGGAAGGCAAAGAACTTGGAGAGATCAAAATGGAACCGGCTCAGCTGGCTGGAATGATCCAGTTGATCCAGAATGGAACAATCAGCAGCAAGATTGCCAAAAAAGTATTTAAGGAAATCTTGAATACCGGGAAAGATCCGCAAAAAATCGTGGAAGAAAAAGGATGGGTCCAAATCAGCGACGAAGGGCAATTAAAAGAGGAAATAGCCAAAGTTTTGGCAGCCAACCAACAATCCGTCGAGGACTTTAAAAATGGAAAAGACCGGGCACTGGGATTCCTTGTTGGACAGGTTATGAAAGCAACACGGGGCAAGGCGAATCCGAAATTGGTAAACCAACTGATCCTGGAACAGATTAACCAGTAATCGATCGAGGATGGAGCCCGCCTGTGCAAGGTGGGCTCTTTTCATCTATGAAGGAGGCTCTGATGTGCTGTTTTTTCATCTGATGATTATCGGCCTTTTGTTGGGAGCAGGGGTTTACTTCCTGTTTGTGATCCCCGTCCCGATCGAGGCCGTCACTTTTTTGATCTTTGCTTTATATTTTTTGGTGACTTATTATGAACGGACAGGCCGGGCGTTCAAAAAACCCGTTTACTGGATTACGGTTCTTTTGCT
>JBAVDL010000043.1:0-3581 GCA_049587175.1 Thermoactinomyces sp. | reverse complement strand
TTTCCCGCTGATCACTGCCATTGTCAGGGGATTATGGTTCCATAAATTAACTAAAAAGAAAATTTATGTATGACTTTATCTGCAACCTGATTCCAGTCAGACAGAACATCCCTTGAACCTTTTTGAGATTTTTTCATAAATAGATCAGGAAGCGGTCAACTTTGGGAGGAGTTGGAAAAAGTTCAACCTCATTTGTTTTGCCAGAATCGTTTAACCACTTGGGATGATTAAAATTTTCTTTGCTGGTTTTCGGCCCATTTTTCAAATCTGCTGACTCCTGGCTGCTCAGTTTTTTTCTTTCAAAGAAAGTTACTATATGTGCATCCGGTGGTAATAAACGAGTGACAGAACATTTATATTCGTTGAGGTGTCCTCAATGGAAAAGCAATCCCTTTACCTGACCCGACCGGTTTCTTTAAGTAAAAGCCAGGGAACTATAGCCCTTAAAATTGATGACGAGAACGCAAAAAAACTGATTCCTGTTGAGCAGATTGAGTCTATCTATGTCCTGACACCCATGACATTCAGTTCCAAATTGTTGGAATTAATCAGCCGCCACGAAATACAGATTCATTTCTTTCACTACTATGGTTTTTATATTGGCAGTTTTATTCCTAACCAAGACAAAACGGGACAAAGCAAGATCGTGATCGAACAAGCTCTTACATATCGTAACGAAAAACGAAGACTTATGCTGGCAAAAGAATTTCTATTGGGCGCTCAAACCAATCTCATGAGAAACTTGGCCCGTCTCACACGCAAATCCGGTTTCTCCCTGTCCCCTGAAAACAAACAGTCATTAGAAGTTCTGCGTTCCAAGGTGAGATCAACTTCAACCTATGGGGCACTGCTCGGCTTGGAAGGAAAATTCCGCTCCATCTATTATCAGTCATTGGATGAGTATCTGAAAAAAGAACACCCCTCATATCAAATTGTGAAACGCACACGCCGCCCTCCGAAAAACAGAATGAACACGTTGATCTCATTTGAATTCCCTCTTATATGCAACCATCATTGAACAGCTTCAACTCACTCCTCTCCATCCCTGCATCTCTTTTCTCCATAGCATACGAGACCAAAGGCAAAGCCTGGCTCTGGACATCAGCGAAGTTTTCAAACCGGTAATTGTCGACCGCATCATTCTGCGCCTGTTGTCTTATCGAATGCTGAATGAACCATGTTTTGACATGAAAGGAATTGGGTGCTTTCTGACAAACAGGGGGAAACACATCGTCGTTAAAGCCTATAAAGAAACACTAAACACATCGATATTCCATCGCCAAAAACAACGCCGTTTGACTTACTTGCAGCTTATCCAATATGAGTGCGCCAAATTGGTTGCCCATTTTCGCAATCGTCAGCCTTACCGCAGCTTTCGGATGTGGTGGTAGCAATGTTTGTCATTGTTGTCTATGATGTTGAAGCTGTCCGTGTCGCAAAAGTGAAAAAAATATGCCAGCAATATCTTTTTTGGGTTCAGCGGTCTACTTTTGAAGGAAACCTGTCTCCAAAACAGTTGCAAGAATTAAAAAATCGAATAAAGGAGATAGTCCGTCCCGAACATGATCAAGTTAAGATTTATATCATTCAGCAAGAAGATGCTTTACAAACCCTGACCTTGGGATACACAAACAACCCTGAACAATTCATATTTTAAGCAATCAAACAGGATAAGGGACGTCCCCCATCCTCTCACACTACCGCACGTCTGTTCTGTATACGGTTTTAAACCTCGACTCTGCCAATAAGCAGATTTAAGTGTTTATGAAGTAAGGGCAATTTCGCCTATTGCTTACGTGTATTACCCTATTTACAGGCCTTTTTTTGGAAGATTCTAGAGAAATAAGCCTTTTTACTTTTGTCTTCAGCTTCTTTCCTAAGGCTCATTCAGAAGCCTTCTGCGGCTTTGGAAGTCATGAAAGACTTCAGTGTATCGGCTTTGGAAATCATCAAAAAGCCTTTTACTCAATTGCTTCTGTGCAATCGGGACGATTAAAAGGGGAAATCCCCTTCATATATTACGCCAAATATAGCGGAAACGAACCCATAAGTAAGATTTTACCAAGTATTCTAAAACTCCCAAATCAATGTATCGTCACGTTTTCCTGTTTCAAAGAAATATTTAAAAGCTTGAATCATAGAATTATACTCCGCCAACCATTCCTTATTATGATCCACTCCCACTCCTTCTGTTGTGATCATTTCATATTCTTCACCTCGAGTGGAGACCTCGGGATTTGCCAAATTATATTGTACGCGATAATCAAATTCTATCGGGAAAAATGATACTGCGTACAGTCGACGACCATCGATTTCATTTCCCCCCGGTGACGAGCATGTCGCCAATATCCGGGTTGGTTAAACATAAAGTATCAAAGTAATCACGACCACGACCAACTTGATCACCATCAACCCGATCCAAGTAACTTTTGATTTGATTCCAATCCGGATTTTTAATCTTTTCTTCCCCACCTGGCTTACAAAGAATTAGTTCCCATTTACTCATTCGATCACCTGTACCTGATTTCTGCGGACATTATAAAGTTTTTAGACCCAAAGTTACTCTCCTCCTCAATCATACTTTACCGATAAGGCGATTTTTACGGCCTCTTCAAGTTTATTTTCAGCTACGTATTCTTTGATTCGCTTCGATTCTTCATCCCAATCCGGGCCATATGCATAAATGAAATGGGCAAATGCGATGATTACATCTTTGTCCAGAGAGCCCAGCATGAATGCTTGGTGAAATAAGTCAAACGCCAAATCAACTCGCAATAAATACACAATTGCAGGATATGATTTAATAATGTCTTCGATTTCATCCTTGGATGCCGATGTTTCCAAATACTCCCGGATCTCGCCAATCAATGCCTCGCATTTTTTCTCCAACAGTGGATAATTCCTCGAATCAATGTCATATTCCTCTGATTCTGTAATTTTAAGCAATCTTTTTAATTGTGAATATAAATGATTCATGTTTTCCTTTTCCTCCTTTTCTTATGGAAAATAAGTAACAACATTAAACTTTTTTATTTCATCAATATACATCACTCGATATTTCATCTTGTTACCATTTACTGTAATTGGAATATCAACAGGTTCTTGTGGTGGTGACGGAAACTTATAACCTGCTTCACTTTAGAAACAATATCATTTAAAATCGCAGAATCTATTTCATCCATTGTTCCAAAACTTTGAACACTTCCTGAATGATGCGTCCTATTATACCCATGTCCTGAGTTAATGCGTATTTCAACTCCATCTACTAAAAATTCGCGTCTAAGATGATGACCAGTACCCATTTTACTTATTGGCTTAATTATATTACTATTATTTCCACCTTGGGCAGCAATCTTCTGCAACCACTGGCCGAACTTTGTATCGCCAACTGTTTTAGGTGCCGAAGCTGTTCCATCCGCAAATATTTCTGTAGCAT
Source organism: Thermoactinomyces sp. (assembly GCA_049587175.1). Classification (GTDB taxonomy): domain Bacteria; phylum Bacillota; class Bacilli; order Thermoactinomycetales; family Thermoactinomycetaceae; genus Thermoactinomyces. The sequence goes on along the minus strand of JBAVDL010000043.1, from coordinate 145 downwards.
ATGATATATTCCTGTTATTGATCCAATTAATAATTTTATTGGAATTACTGTGAATCGCTTCTCCACCAAATACTAAGAGAAACCCTAAACCAGTTGCTACGGCTGCTTTTTTCCAATTCACTTTTCCTTCTTTTAGTAGATCCCA
>JBAVDL010000042.1:0-1513 GCA_049587175.1 Thermoactinomyces sp. | reverse complement strand
GCATTATCAGCACAATAGGTACAATCTTGAATTCATTTTTCTTGATATATTGTAGAAAAGGAAGCTGAACTTCTAGACAATGATCTCTACTATGGGCAAAATCATCGATATCAACTATTCCGGAATTCTTTGAGATTTCAGCTGCCAAATATGAATTGATCTCAATCTGGCCTAGCGGTGTCTTCCAAATTCCACTATGCATTGTAGCCGCCCCAGAGCCAATACCATGATGGTTGGGACCTATCATTACTACACTGTCAAAGTTCATTGATGATATTTCATAAAATCCATTGGCAGCTACCGCACCAGAATAGACGTATCCTGCATGAGGAGAAACAATTCCATAGATCTTGCGTCTGGACTCTGATGGCGGTATTTTACCTGGACCAAATTGTTGATCTCTGAAGGATTGTTCAATTAATTGTGTAAGTTCTAAAGGTTCATTCGGATAAAATATTCCCGCTACAACTGGAAGCCTTGTAGGGGCATTCCTCAAAAGAATTCCTCGACTAACTTGGTCTCAAAGTCATCTATTGATACTCTCATTTCGTTATCTGATTTGATCGTACCTTGCTTCTTCAATACCTCTCTTGCAAGAAGCCAATAGACTGTAGCAAGAGCTTTTCGTCCTCTGTTATTCGCAGGGATCACTAGATCAACCTTTGAGGTTACATTATCACTATTGGCGATGGCAATGACTGGAACACCTGCTCTTGTAGCCTCCAATACTGCTTGCTGATCTGCCTGTGGATCGGTAACAATTACGATCTCTGGTTCCATATAATTAGGTAATGATGGATTTGTAAATGTACCAGGCATAAACCGTCCAAAAAGTCCTATGGCACCAGTAAGTTCACAAAATTTTTCTACAGGCGTTTTGCCATATTCTCGTGCAGAAGTTACTGCTACTCTTGAAATATTAGCCCGGCCGATGAATTTAGCTGCTACATCAATTTTCGCTAAAGTCTTACTGATGTCAAGAATATACAAACCTTCTGGATTAGCTCGGACAATAAATGGAGTCATGTATTTGGTTTTGACTGGCGTACCGACTCGAATACCTGTAGAAAGAATCATCTTTTCCAAATTATCGCTCTCTCCTGTATAGTTGCTACTATTACTATTACTGCCTTCCTGACTTTCTACCATAGATGATTCTTCATTGATTGTACGATTACCATTAGATTCTTGTTCCTCGCTGATAGTGTTAGAATGTATGGCTTGATCTTCTTTATCATTACTCATGTTATGCAAAGGACAGATCAGCCATACCTTCTATTAAATTATACTCTGTAAGGCGTACAAGTTCGTTTAATTTTGCAATACGCTCTCCGCCTAAGACTCCTGATTTTAACATTTTAGAATCAGTAGCTATTGCAATATGTGATATTTGAGAGTCTATAGATTCTCCGGATCTATGCGATGTTATGACTCTGATATGATTCTTGGTACATTCTTCAGCAAATTTCATAGCCTCATAAAGTGTTCCTGTCTGATTCACCTTCAGAATCGC
>JBAVDL010000041.1:0-4095 GCA_049587175.1 Thermoactinomyces sp. | reverse complement strand
TCGTTTCAATCCTCTTTATTGAGGTGTTTCTATTGAGACGAACCCCTTCTTCCTCGCCGCAGTAGTAGCATTTGTTTCAATCCTCTTTATTGAGGTGTTTCTATTGAGACTGCAGATATTTACAAACTGCTTCCACTTACTATTGTTTCAATCCTCTTTATTGAGGTGTTTCTATTGAGACCCAGTGAAGAAAATTGAAGTCGTTCAGATGCAACAGTTTCAATCCTCTTTATTGAGGTGTTTCTATTGAGACAAATAATCCGACGCGCGGAAAGCCTAGAACAAGCCTTGTTTCAATCCTCTTTATTGAGGTGTTTCTATTGAGACTGCGAAGCGCTGGATATCCGGCGGGAAACTTTTCGTTTCAATCCTCTTTATTGAGGTGTTTCTATTGAGACAGCACAATTTTTAGTTGAAGAAAATATCATTTTGGTTTCAATCCTCTTTATTGAGGTGTTTCTATTGAGACCTTTGCTGTCCTGAGATTCTAGGAAAGAAAGCACAGTTTCAATCCTCTTTATTGAGGTGTTTCTATTGAGACGGCGTTTGCTGTAATCGTTGTTTTTACTGGGCTTCTACGTCAATTTCCGAACACCTCCCTTTTTGGACAAAATTTTCGAGTCATTTTCCTTGTCATTTGCCAGTTGGAAACTCAGTTTTCCTTATTTCATGCGGGTTTTGGCGTTTCCGAACAACCCCCGGTTTTTTTTCGAAGCACCTGGTGTTCGGAAAAGGATAATAACTGACTCTTTCATAAGCTGATTATATCATAAGAGACAACACGTTTTCACAGCAAAGTCATCCGCTAACGAAAATATGCCTCAGATAAATTGAGGTTATAATTTGTCGTCGACCGTGAGTAGAGGAGAAAACCCGGGGGATCGACGACACCAAATGTTCTGATAAATACTTTAAAAATCCACATCATTACTGGATTTTTTATTTTTTGCTCAAAAGTGAGTTCGTTAAGAGGAAAATGGGATCGTTTGTAGAATGGCTTAATAACAAGACTTTTTGGGTTTTGATCGTACCTATAAGGAATTTGAAACACTGCTTCATCAACAAGTAAAACTCCGTATTTCTCCGGTTTTGATCGTACCTATAAGGAATTTGAAACGCCGTTTGGCCAATCAAGAAAAGGTTCCTGTCAGGTTTTGATCGTACCTATAAGGAATTTGAAAGCGACTTTGAATCTGCCAGGGCCATTAAAAGCGCCTGGTTTACTTTTTTGACCATAAAAAATTCTCCCTGGCTCCGAACCAGGGAGAATAAATATTGGAAATGGCAAAACTGAGTAACTTTTTTATCGGGTTTCGTTTAGCCGTGAGGAGGATCACCAGCGGCATGACGCTTGATGGATTGGAAAGTGTCGTTCCTGTTCATGTCTTTATTACCTCCTTCCAGAGTATTTTACTTAAGGCATAGGAGGATCACCAGCAGCATGACGTTTGATGGGTTGGAAAGTACCGTTCACGTCTCTTTCACCTCCTTCAAGTGTCTTCACATAGGAAGAAAAGAAGTCCAGGGCATAGTTTTTAAAACTGGGGTCACCAATGCTTTTTAGATAATTGGCCAGAATCATAAGCAATTCATTTTTCTTGTCCAGAAAGGTGTGCCGATCAGCCAGCTTTAATGCTTCATTCAGAATAGAAAGGGCTCGATCCCGCTGCCCGTTTTTCATCAAACATTTGCCCAACCCGGTCAGGGCCACAATTTCCAGATAGATATCATTCGTTTTGCGGCTATATTCCAGAGAAAAAGAGAATTCTTTTTCTGCATTTTTGATATCTTCCTGTATATAGTACAACATTCCCAATTGTGAGTAAACGTAGGCCAGCAGATACTCCCGTTTGATTTTTTTCTTCAGGTTAAGGGCACTCCGGAAACAGCATTGCGCCAGATGGATTTTGCCGGTCTCTATGAAGATGCTGCCCAGGGTTGTCCACAGTTCCAGCGACCGCTCATACATTCCATCAATTCTGGCCAATTCGATCCCTTTCAGGGCAAACTTGACGGCTTGTGGATAACGTTTTGCTTTTGCCAGCAGTTTGGCCTCCATTTCATACATGTTTAAGGAGGCTTCCTTGCTTTCGCTGCCATAAACAAGTTGAGCGCTGGTTCCGCTTGAAGCGATTTCATCCAGGATGGTTTGCGCGTCCCCCACCCGGTTCAGCTTTTCCAGATAAATGACCTTGCTGATCAGAATCAGGTCTTTGAGATACTGCCTGTCGCCATCCTTGACAAAATATTTGAGCGCTTCGTCGGCATAGATCAGGGCCTGATGGAGTTGGTTTTGTCTGTATTCCAACATACCTAATACATGATAACAGGCACTTTTTATGTTGGATGTTCTCATGCCGGGATAATGCTTGTCTATAAGATGAATACCATTAAAAAAATAATTGTACGCCTTTTTCCAATTTTTCTTCTTAACGTAACATTTGCCTTTCAGACATGCAAGAATGACCTGAAAAGGATGTTTATAGGGCACCGACAATTCTCTCAGCTCCTCCAGGCCCTTGTCAGCACCGACCAAATCAATTGTATTTTCGACAGCAATCAGACTAATCTGCAGTTCCTCGTTGGCCTCTTCCTCCTCTTTCTTTTCTTTCCGGTCAAGATAAAACTTTGACAGGTCTTCTTCCATCCCCAGTTTCTTCAGAACATAACGCATCTTGTCTTCGCTGACCTGTCCTTTTCCGCTCTCGATATTGCTGAGGACGGGCTGCGAAAGAAAATCATCGATTAAATCGCTTTGACGAAGCTTCTTTTCCAATCTTATTTCTCTTACAAATTTGCCAAATGCAATTCGATCTACCTGACTCATCCTATCCCCCACCAAAATTTTTTCGGCAAAAAAGCGGCTGCTCCCATCGGGCAACGGGACATATTCGGAATATAGCGGCCCAAATTTCAGGATATTTGGTTAAATGACGTGTCTTTGGTGATTTATCGCTTATATTTCGATAATCATCGGGTTACTTTTAAAAATTTGTCACCATTTTTCAGAATATTATATAATAGAAGCACACCAGATGACAATAGCAGGAAAGGAGGAATCGCTATCAGAGGACAAATCCAGGCCGAAGGAACATTGGAAGAAATCAAAAAATTCCTTAAAACGTTACCGAATCAATTAAGATTTAAACACTCCGATCAGGTGACAGACATTTTTGAACCGGACCATCCCGGTCTGCTTCGTTTGACATGTTCTTTCGGAGAGAAACCAAAAATGCTTCGTTTGGATGTGGGGGATGCGGGAAAGGTCGAAATCCCTATGGCCAATTTGCTAGAGATCAAAACGAAAGAGGGGGTTACCGTATTTGCAGGATATACAGTTGACATATTTTCCGCCCCAAAAACAGAAAAAGAGCCCGAAAGAGGCTCCAAAAGAAAACATTGAATTGTCTTTATTATACCACAGATTAAAGCGTAAGCCGTTCAGCAAAACAGAAGGATTACATATGAAGATTCAGGCAACTCCATACCTGGAGTAAAAAAGAGTGGACATGCTCTTTGACGGCAAGAGTATGTCCACTGCAAAGTCAAATAATCAGATGATAATCAATTGTTTTTGCTGATTTTCCTTCTTTTGATTTCTTTTCTCGCCATTCAAATTTTTTTGTACTCTTCAGAAGTTGTCTTTTATGTAAAATCAAGCTATTGGACTATAGTCTATTTGAACACTTTCCAGCCCTTTTAAAACACGATTTATCCTTTTGGAGAGGTCTTCAATTTCTTCCGGTGTTAATTCATGTTGAAGATCATTGAAGTTTACACTTGTCAGTTCTTTTTTTATCGCATCAATTACTCCAATAAACACCTTTTCATGAGTCAACGCAATCTCTCCAAGTGCAGTATAAACTAATAATCTTTCTGTTTTTCCTTCATTACATACTGTTTCATATTCATAAGAAGTTCTCGCAAACGCGAGTTTATAACTTAATTTTCTGTCCACAAAATCTTCGTAAGTTTCTTTTACAGCATTCAACAATTCATCGTATTGCCAATCCACCACCAAAAACCCCTCCAAATTATTTTATTAATCTGTTGCCGTTGTTATGGACAATATCTAATTCGATATTTGGATACTTT
>JBAVDL010000040.1:0-3872 GCA_049587175.1 Thermoactinomyces sp. | reverse complement strand
GATGTTGATTCTGTTATTTTCGCCATTTTTCCCATTCTTCTTAAAGGTACATGCAACACCCGATCCGATACTTCCGGATTATAAACCACCAATAACGGACCCGGTGCTTCCCGATTACAAGGCTCCGATAACGGATCCAGCACTTCCCGATTATCAAACTCCGCAAAATGGCTCTGTAAAATCCGGTTCAGGAAAGCAACCGGGAGAGCGACACCCATGGCTTGATACGGAAGATGCCTGGTGGAAAATAACCAAGTTCACCTTGAAGGATATTGCTTTGGATTGGACGGGTGCGATCGAACCTTTTACAGGTGATAATCCAATCGATGATATTGCTGTAGCCGGAAAATCGAGTTACAACATTTTAAAATCTCCACGTGGTATTATTGGTGCTTTTTATGCTGACGGAACCCCGCCCAAAATCATAGTTGATGCCTGGGATGCTGCTGATAAGACCTATGAATCTATCAATATTGTTCGCGACGTAAAGAGGGCAAACGAATTAAAAGATATTATTTCCAAAGGTGGAACCTTAACAGATGTATCAAATGCCCAGACTGCTTTAAATTCTATGAAAACAGTTAGTCGCTTGTCAAAAGGGGTCGCTATTGGTGGTATGATTGTATCGGGCGTCGATATGGGGTTTAAAATTGTTGATGCAATCCAGGCGGACAACGGATATGACCGGACAGATGCCATTGTTGGGGCTGTTGGCAGTTTGGGAGAAGGATTGGTATCGGCCTCAGCTTTGGCCGGGCCAACTCCCCTTGGAGCTGGCTTGATGATTTTCGGAGCCGCATTATGGGGAGCCAGTGCCTTGTATGCCCACATCGGGGGCAGCAGAACTGTTGTAAAAGCAGCCAAAGCGGTGGCTAGCGGAGCGAAAAAAGTATGGAATAAAATAACAAGTTGGTTTTAAACTGGGGGAACAAAGATGAATTTGAAAGAGCTAATGACCAATCCGTTGCCAACACCACCAGAGCAAGTTACGAAAATGGCAAAAAAATATTGCCAACCAGGAGAAAAGGTTAAAATTACAAATGAACATGCTGAAATTGATGGCAAAGTTTATTATCAAGTAGTTTATTTAAAAGAAAAAGTCGATCTGAACAAACCTGCTAACATTCTTCCATCCGATATTAATGGGTTTTTATTTGTTCAGGAGGATGGGAGATTGCTTAAGTATGAAGAATGTATTGAACCTTTTAAGCTGATCAATGGTGAAGATTCTCATATGAGAGCCATTTTGTTTGATATAGGGCCATATTGGATCCAAAAGCCGCAATTTGTGTGGCATCAATTAAAACGCTTGTTGGAAAAAGTGTATCCGGTTGTAGAGCGATCAAAAAATACTGAACTGGAAAAAGCTTATCATGGGTTTTACGAGATCCCGACTGTAATGCTGTCAACACATGAAGAAATAAAGGAAGTTGTAGAAAATGGAAAAAAATTATTTTCGGAACTGACAACGGACTACCTGATTACAAGAGATTTTTATGACCGGGTGGATCATGAGTACAAGCGGTTGATGAACTCAGTGGCAGAACAATTAAGGGTACAAATCGAAACTGCCGAAGTACGCAAACAGTTTTTAAAACTGTTTCAAAAGCAGATTCCAATTTGGGACATCATCAACCAACTGAGATATTTAAGACTGTATAAATATCATCGAAAATTGAAAGTGGATCAGGGAACTTATGCAGACTACCAGGATATTCGCCAGGATGTAACACGGGAAAAAGCTGGGAGAGCAACCCGTGAAAAACAAATCCAAAGTATACGAAATCCAAGAAGTTAAAGGACGTGGACAATGGTTATTCGATCATCTTTACAACTTTACAAGCAGGAATTTGGGCGCATTTTGCTTCTGAGTTTACTTATTACCCTGCCAGTACAGCTGATTGCGATGTTTTTTACCAATTATTTTTATTCTTATTACGGCATTTTGAATCTTGTATATGTTGCAGATTGGTTTTTTGCGTTTATTATTCTGTTATCCATCAGTTTTGTACAAATTCCTTTCATTCGTTTGTTTCAGTTACACATTGACCACCAACGGGCTGAAATAAGTGAAGCCATCGACAGTGTATTGAAAAACGGCTTTATGGTTTATGTAATGGGAATTCTGTATGCGATCTGTGTGGTGGTTGGCAGCCTGTTTCTTATCATTCCGGGTCTGATTCTGATGGTATTGCTTTATGCTTTTCCCTATGCAGTGGTTATGGAAGAGGAAAAATGGGGAAGCGCTTTTAAACTGGCGATTCAGTTTGGCAAGGACAATTTCTTCCGTTTGCTGGGGATCATTCTCGGGTTTTCGCTGGTCGAAATGACAGTAGAACGGGTAATTGAGTTTGTCATATTAAGTCTGACGAACAATTTTTTGATCATTTCCTTGGTTCTGTTAGCAGTCAATATGTTTTTTATTCCGCTATTCAGCTTTATCAATGGCTTTGTTTACGCGAAGTGGTCTGGCCAATTGGATTGAAGTTAAAAGTTGTTGTTGGTAGGCAGGGGGAACCATTCCTGTTTTTGGTTTCCCCTCTTTTTGTTCACTATAAGAATCAATTTAAATAAACCAAATTCAAATATTATTGAATTGTTCCCATGGAATTAAGTAAACAGAGAATTTAAGATAGAGGTTACAGATTAATAAGGAGAAATATAGAATATCAATCTGCCATTCTATTTAAGTAAGCATTGTTGCGGGGAGAGTTCAATTCATGAAAAACGAAAAATGCAGAAAGATCCATTGCATTAATCATTTTATCGATGATGTTGATTCTGTTGTTTTTGCCATTTTTCCCATTCTTCTTAAAGGTACATGCGACACTGATACTTTCGGGTAATAAAGTTGCAATAACTGTCCCGGTGTTTGGACAATCGTTAGAGAAGATGGTAGTAAAATATTTAGTAGAGGTTCTTATGCTGGTGCAAGTGGAAGAATTAGTTTCTCGCAATTTGCAGCATCTCCTGGATCAATCAGTGGTTTGGGTAAATTTGCCGGCTGGGTCGGAGTTGGCCTTTCAGCATACGAATCGGTTGCGGGTTTTTCCCAAGCCTTTGCAGCTGAGGATGGGTCACAGCAACAAGCAGATGGAGTGTTTAAAGGTTTGGCTGGATTTGAAGGGGCTTTAATGGGAGCTGCTCCCCTGTTAGTTGCTGCTTCTGCGATGGCTCCACCAGTCGGTTTGGCAATAGCTGGTGCAGGTTTGGCGTTATGGGGGATTGGGACTGTAGGAAAATACTTTTCCAAAAACAAATCGGTTCGAAATTTCTTTACGGCTCCTGTGCGGGGAATTAAAAAGTTATTTAGCTAAGCGAAGTGAGGTGAGGTTCATGGCAACACCTGAACATATCAAAAAAATTATTGAGGATTATAAAAGACCTGGTGAAAATGTAATCATTATGCCTGAGGTGATTAAATGCCAAGACAAAATCTATTATAGTGCTTCTTATCATCGAAGTAGAGAGGCATCAGGTTATCTGTTTCTGAGAGAAGACGGGAGCATTCCACCAAAGCAAGAAATTATTGAAGTTCTGTTTATAGCTTTAAGCATTTCGGCAATTTATTCTGTTTTTTTTCGTTCAACACGTAGGTTGATGAAAAGAAGATTTATTTTTGTCCGATGGGCATATAAAGTTTTAAAAAAGCTGGAGCAGAAATATGCTAATGAAGTTGATGGATTAAGATATATTAAATCCTATTTGAAAACAACAGAAAGTACATTAATTAATCATCAAAAATTTAAAGAGAAAGCCTTAGAACAAAAAAAATTATTGTTTAAAATCATGGATAAAGGAATAGTTACTTCAGAATCATATTACAAATCGCAGGAAATTCACCTTGAGATGGGGAGATGTCTCTTTTTTAT
>JBAVDL010000039.1:0-11945 GCA_049587175.1 Thermoactinomyces sp. | reverse complement strand
AGACATGATATTCCCCTTTTTTACCTATATATTACTCATTTGTTTTATATGGTGAAATATTCCACCTTGATTATAAAACATTTTTTGATCTAAGAGCAATATTTTTATGAAAAATGTATGAAAAGTCAAGGGGATGGTTTATTGATAATTAATGGGAAAACTATAATAAATTTCTTTGTTTTTTACAAATTGTTCATTTAGCCCTTCGTGACATCGATTCTGTTTTGTTATAAACTGATATGAAAAATCGAAATAGGGGGATTACAATGCGAAGTGACAAAATTAAAAAAGGCCTGGATCGGGCACCACACCGCGCATTGTTGCGGGCTGCCGGTGTAAGGGAGGAAGATTTCGGCAAGCCGTTTATCGGGATCTGCAATTCATTTGTGGAAATTATTCCAGGCCATATCCATTTGAACAAATTTTCGGAAGTAATCAAGGAAGCGGTTCGGGAATCCGGTGGAGTTCCATTTGAATTTAATACAATCGGGGTTGATGACGGGATTGCGATGGGACATATCGGCATGAGATATTCGCTGCCCAGCCGTGAAATCATAGCCGATTCCATTGAAACAGTGGCACAGGCACACTGGTTTGATGGACTTATCTGCATCCCCAATTGTGACAAGGTTACACCCGGGATGATGATGGGGGCCTTACGCGTCAATATACCGACCATTTTTGTCAGCGGCGGTCCCATGGCAGCGGGGACAACTCCCCAGGGGGAGAAAATTGACCTGATTTCAGTTTTTGAAGGTGTGGGAGCCCGCCAGTCCGGAATGATTGATGATGATCAATTGAAAACACTTGAGCAACTTGCCTGCCCTGGCTGCGGTTCCTGTTCGGGAATGTTTACGGCCAATTCCATGAATTGCCTGTCTGAAGCACTGGGTTTGGCGATGCCTGGCAACGGAAGCATTCTGGCCAATTCGGACGAACGCAAATTGTTTGCCAGAAGAGCAGCGGAACAAATCATGCACCTGATCGAAGCGGATCTGAAACCAAGGGATATTGTAACGGAAAAATCACTGAATAATGCCCTGGTTCTGGATATGGCCATGGGTGGCTCAACCAATACGATTCTTCATACCATGGCTGTTGCCAATGAGGCCGGTGTGGACTACCCGCTGCAAAAGATCAATGAACTTTCCAAAAAAGTTCCGTACATCTGCAAAGTAAGCCCGGCAGGAACCTGGCACATGGAAGATGTGGACCGGGCTGGAGGCATCTCTGCTATTCTCAAAGAACTTAGCCGGATTGATGGCCTGCTTCATCTGGATACTCCTACGGTTACGTTAAAAACATTGGGTGAGAATATAGCGGAAGCAGAAATTAAAGACGAGGCTGTAATCAGGCCCTTGGAAAAAGCTTACAGCCAGACAGGCGGTTTGCAAATTCTGTTCGGGAATCTGGCTCCGGATGGTGCAGTCATCAAAACGGGTGCCGTTGATCCTTCCATTCGCCGCTTTAAAGGCAAAGCTGTTGTTTTTGATTCACAGGATGAGGCACTTGCCGGAATTGCCAAGGGCAGGGTAAAATCGGGGCATGTGGTTGTGATCAGGTATGAAGGACCAAAAGGGGGACCCGGCATGCCGGAAATGCTGTCTCCGACTTCTGCCATTATGGGGATGGGTCTGGGAACCGAAGTGGCACTGATTACGGACGGGCGTTTTTCTGGTGGAACGCGGGGGATTTGCATTGGTCACATTTCTCCGGAAGCAGCAGAGGGTGGCCCGATCGCCCTGATTGAGCAAGATGATGAGATCGAAATTGATCTGGATCAGGGAACAATCCGACTTCTGATCCCGGATGAAGAACTGGAGGCAAGAAAAAAAGAGTGGAAGGCTCCTTCCATACAGGTTGAAGGGACATTTTTGCGAAGATATGCTTATCTGGTTACATCAGCCAATACAGGTGCTGTTTTGAAAAAAATATAGCTTTTCAGATCACTCCCATTTTTATGGGAGTGAATTATGTTTAAAATTTGCAAACGATTACAAAATTGTAAAGAAATTTGTGAGAGGAAGTGGTTGACACCCTTTGCGGAGGGTGACTATAATATCATCTAAATAGTCGCAATTGTAATTTTTAATAATCCCGATCTAAAAAATAACCTCCTTTTATTCAACAGTTTCAAAGATTTCAGATTTGACTTGTTTGCAAAGACAATTTGTCCAACAATTCCATATTTTAAGACGATGATAAGGAATGTTTGTAAGTTGGTGCGTTACAGAGAGTCCGGGGATGCTGAGACCGGAACCGCGAACTTATAAATCTCTCACCTTGGAGTCGGGTGGCCAAAGATGCAAGAAACTGCATTGAGTAGTACACTCCCGGTGGTCTCCGTTACAGACCGGGTGCAGGCAAAGTGCCCAGCACCGACTGAGGTCGTACTTTGCGAAAAGTCGACAAAATTGGGTGGTACCACGAACCTGATTCGTCCCAATGGAATGCATGAATCATGCAATCTGGGGTGGATTGGGTTTTTTATTTATATCCAGAGAAGGAGGAACACAAGGTGGCTCCCCAAGTGGAAACCAATACGATTCAGTTAGTTGAGAAGGAAGCAGAGAAGAGGGAATTTACAGGATCAGAGATTCTCCTGCAATGTCTGATCCGGGAAAAAGTTGAGGTGATTTTCGGTTATCCGGGTGGAGCAGTCTTGCCAATTTATGACCGTTTGTACAAGGGAAAAATACGCCACCTGCTCGCTCGCCACGAACAAGGAGCCATTCATGCTGCCGATGGATACGCGCGAGCTACCGGAAAGCCGGGAGTTGTTCTTGTGACTTCCGGGCCTGGCGCAACAAATATTGTAACAGGAATTGCGACTGCCATGCTTGATTCTGTTCCACTGATTTGCATTACCGGAAATGTTGCCCAGCATCTGTTGGGAACAGATGCTTTCCAGGAAGCAGATATCACGGGAATTACAATGCCCATTACCAAACATAATTATCTTGTGCGTGATGTCAAGGATCTTCCGTCAATCGTAAAAGAGGCATTCATGATTGCCACAACAGGACGTCCCGGCCCTGTTCTGATCGATATTCCAAAAGATGTGTCCAATGCGAAGGCAGCCTTTTCCTATCCCGATGCGGTAGAGATTCCAGGTTACAAGCTTCCGGGAAAACCTCAACCAAAAGAGGTGCAAAAGCTGCATGAAGCCATTTCCGAAGCGAAAAAGCCGCTTATTTTGGCCGGCGGGGGAGCGGTTACATCCGGTGCAGCCGCTGAACTTCGGGAATTTGCCGAAAAAAGCCGGATTCCGGTAACGACAACGTTGATGGGGATCGGCAGTTTTCCTGGAACACATCCCTACTGGCTTGGAATGCCAGGGATGCATGGAACTTATACGGCAAACCACGCATTGTTGGAATGTGATCTGTTAATCGGAATAGGTGTTCGGTTTGACGATCGGGTAACGATGGGACGGATCAGGGAATTTGCCACTCGTGCCAGAATCGTGCATATCGATATCGACCCGGCCGAGATCGGCAAAAATGTACCAACCTGGACTTCCATCGTTGGAGATGTCAAAACGGTTTTGCAGGCAGTCAACAAAAATGTTCCGCAAAGCGATTCACGGGACTGGTTTGAAAAATTGCAAGCCTGGAAAGAAGAATATCCCCTTGCCTACAAGGAAAATACTTCCTGTTTGAAACCGCAGTGGGTTGTTGAAGAAATTTATCGTTCAACACGGGGTGAAGCTGTCATTGCTTCCGATGTCGGGCAACATCAGATGTGGGTGGCGCAATATTATCGTTTTGACCATCCCCGTTCCCATCTGACATCCGGAGGCCTCGGAACGATGGGATTTGGATTCCCGGCAGCAATCGGTGCCAAACTGGGTGTCCCGGACCGCCCGGTTATTGCAGTCACGGGAGATGGAGGTTTCCAAATGACGTCTCAGGAACTGGGGCTTTTGTCAGAGTTGAATATCCCTGTAAAAGTGGCCATTATTAATAACCGTTATCTGGGAATGGTGCGGCAATGGCAGGAAGTTTTTTATGAAAAACGCTATTGCGATGTTGACTTGAATAAAGGACCTGATTTTATCAAATTATCCGAAGCATACGGAATCCGGGCATGGCGGGCCAGAAACAAGGAAGAGGCCGTTCAGGCCTGGAAGGAAGCCCTTGAACATCCCGGTCCGGCAGTTGTTGACTTTTGGGTAGATCCCGAAGAGAATGTTTATCCGTTTGTTGCACCCGGATCCAGATTAGATGAGATGGTTATGGGAGATGAGAAGAGATGAGGCAGATATTATCTGTTTTGGTAAATAACCAGCCCAGAGTGCTGGCGCGTGTAGCCAGCCTGATTGGCCAGAGAAACTTTAATATCGAAAGTATCAGTGTTGGTGAAACGGAGAACCCCTCCTTTTCACGGATGGTGATCGTCACCAGGGGAGATCTTGCAACACTAAACCAAATTGCCAAACAATTGAATAAATTGATTGATGTGATTCAGGTGGAACAACTGGAAAAAGAACAGGCTGTAGAACGGGAACTGATGTTGGTCAAGGTGGAGGCTCCTCCATCCAGGAGAGCCGAAATTACCGGAATTATTGAACCGTTCCGGGCTTCCGTCGTTGATGTAGGTCCACAGTCGCTGGTTATTCAGGTAACAGGGGAAGTATCCAAACTGGAAGCCATGCTTGAATTGCTGCGGCCCTATTCCATTCTCGAGGTTGCCAGAACAGGAATTACGGCCGTATCACGGGGCAGTTCCCAAAAAGCAGCTGTTTCTTAAATTTATAAAGGAGGAATTTTAAAATGGCAAAAATGTATTATGAACATCATGCAGATTTATCTTACTTGCAAGGAAAAACGGTTGCAATTATCGGATATGGAAGTCAGGGGCATGCACAGGCTCAAAATTTGCGGGACAGCGGAATCAAAGTAATTATTGGTCTGCGCAAGGGAAAATCGTGGGATCAGGCAGTTGCAGACAAGTTTGAAGTATTTGAAGTGGATGAAGCGGCCAAACGCGCAGATGTCATTCAGATCCTGCTTCCTGATGAAATCCAGGCTAAAGTTTACAAAGACAGCATAGCTCCCAATCTGGAGGCAGGCAATGCCCTTATGTTCTCACACGGTTTCAATATTCATTTTAAACAGATTGTTCCGCCAAAAGATGTAGATGTATTGCTTGTGGCTCCCAAATCGCCCGGTCATTTGCTAAGAAGAGTTTATGAAGAAGGTTTCGGGGTTCCTTCACTGATTGCCGTTGAACAGGATGCCACCGGAAAAGCCAAGGAACTGGCTCTTGCCTATTGTAAAGGCATTGGTTCAACCAAGGCCGGTGTTATTGAAACAACATTTAAAGAAGAAACCGAAACCGATCTGTTTGGGGAACAGGCCGTATTGTGTGGCGGAGTTACGCAGTTAATAAAATCCGGATTTGAAACACTGGTAGAAGCAGGCTATCAACCGGAAATTGCCTATTTTGAATGTTTGCACGAATTGAAATTGATTGTAGACCTGATGTATGAAGGCGGTTTGAGCGGTATGCGCTATTCCGTCAGTGATACAGCCGAGTTTGGTGATTATGTCAGTGGAAAACGGGTTGTTGCCGAACCGAGCCGCGAAGCAATGAAACAGATCCTCAGGGAAATCCAGGATGGTACATTTGCACAGCGTTGGATCAAGGAAAACGAACAGGGCCGCAAAGAGTTCCAGGAGATGAGAAGAGAAGAGAAAGAGCATCAGATTGAGCAGGTAGGCAGTCAGTTGAGAAAACTGATGGTGTGGGACAAAAAGGGAGAGCCAGTGAGTCAATAATGATATCAAAGGAGAGGAAGCGGGTTATGCGTACAATCACTATTTTTGATACAACGTTGCGCGATGGAGAACAGTCTCCGGGAGTGAATCTGAGTTCCCGGGAGAAAGTGGAAATTGCGGTACAGTTGGAAAAGTTAGGGGTGAATGTGATTGAAGCCGGATTTGCCGCTTCCTCTACGGGGGACCTGGATGCTGTCAGAGAGGTAGCACGTGTTGTAAAAAACGCTTCGGTTTGCAGCTTGTCCCGTTCAGTCAAAAAAGATATTGACTGTGCGTGGGAAGCTTTAAAAGATGCAGAATCCCCTTATCTCCATCTTTTTCTGGCCACTTCTCCGATCCATCGGGAATACAAGCTGAAAATGGATAAAGAAAAAGTAAAGGCCAGAGCTTATGAAGCGATTACGTATGCAAAAAAATTTTTTCCGGAAATCCAGTTTTCGGCAGAGGATGCAGGACGTACAGAAATTGACTTTTTGTGTGAAGTGATTGATGTGGCGATCAAAGCCGGAGCCGGGGTGATCAATCTGCCGGATACCGTTGGATATTTGACGCCTTGCGAATATGCAGAAATGTTTCGGGAGGTAATCAGACGGGTTCCCGGAATTGAGCGGGTCCGGCTGAGTGCTCACTGTCATGACGATTTGGGAATGGCCGTTGCCAACAGTCTGGCGGCAATTGAAGCAGGCATTGGCCAGGTAGAATGTACGATCAACGGAATCGGGGAGCGTGCAGGCAATGCCGCACTGGAGGAAATTGCCATGGCCATTAAAACAAGAGAGTCGTTTTACAACGTCCGCACAACCCTGAACCTGAAAGAGATTCATCGTACCAGCCGAATCGTAAGCAAACTGACCGGAATGATAGTCCCCGGAAATAAAGCAGTGGTTGGAACAAATGCATTTGCCCATGAGTCGGGTATTCACCAGGACGGGGTGCTGAAAAATCGGGAAACTTATGAAATTATGACTCCTGAATCAATTGGGCTGGCGGAAAGCCGCCTGGTATTGGGTAAACATTCAGGACGCCACGCATTTAAGGATAAAATGGACCAATTGGGATATCAATTCAGCGAAGAGCAGATCAATCACCTGTTTGTCCGGTTCAAGGAATTGGCGGATCGCAAGAAAGAGATTACAGATTATGACCTGATTGCCCTGGTGGAAGAGAAGATGGTTCACAGTCAGGATCTGTTTGTACTGGAATCTTTGCAGGTGACCTGCGGAAATCAGTCCATGCCGACGGCAAGTGTTCAGATCAGAAGAGTTGCCGATGATAAAACATTTTTTGAGGCTGCATGCGGGAATGGATCGGTAGATGCCATCTTTAAAGCGATCGATCGGGTTGTTCAGGAGAAGGCCGTTTTGGTGGAGTATCGGATCCATTCGGTAACACAAGGGAAAGATGCATTGGGTGAAGTGTATGTACAGTTGAGCCAGGACGAGTTGAGTGTCAGAGGCAGAGGAGTCAGCACAGATGTACTTGAAGCCAGTGCCCGTGCGTATTTGGATGCTATGAATCGCCTGTTCCGGCGAAAGGAACATGATACAGCCAAAAGTGCTGTTACAACCGGCTGAGTGAGAGGAGTGAAGCCAGATGAGCAGAGAAAAAAAGGTGGCAGTGTTACCTGGAGACGGAATTGGACCGGAGATTGTGGAACAGGCAGTAAGAGTATTGCATCAGGCAGAGAAGAAGTTTGGCTGTTCCTTTAAATTCTCGTATGGCATGATCGGCGGGGGGGCCATCGACCGGGTTGGCACCCCTCTCCCGGAAGAAACCCTGCAATTGTGCAAAGAGTCCGACGCAGTTCTGTTAGGTGCCGTAGGTGGACCAAACTGGGATCATTATCCGGCAGAACTCCGCCCGGAAAAAGCATTACTGCAATTGAGAAAAGAACTTGGTTTGTTTTCCAATTTACGTCCGGTCATGCAATTTGAAGGTTTGGAATCCAGTTCTTCTCTGCGTCCGGAAGTTGTGAAGGATGTTGACCTGATCGTTGTACGTGAATTGACCGGCGGAATTTATTTTGGGGAAAAGACCCGGTATGAAACGCCGGATGGCGAGGTTGCCTCCGATTTGCTTGTTTACCATGAGTATGAGGTGGAACGGATTGTTCGTCAGGCTTTTGAGATTGCGCGGAAACGGAACAGGAAGGTAACTTCGGTAGATAAAGCCAATGTGCTTGAAAGTTCAAGACTGTGGCGAAAAGTGGCAGAAAGGGTATCCCGGGAATATCCCGATGTCACTCTTGAGCACATGCTTGTTGATAACTGTGCAATGCAGATCATACAGCGTCCTTCCTCTTTTGATGTTTTGGTTACGGAAAATATGTTTGGCGATATTTTAAGTGACGAAGCTGCCATTCTTTCCGGTTCGATCGGTTTGTTGCCGTCTGCCAGCCTGGGTCAGGGGACATTTGGACTTTTTGAACCTGTTCATGGTTCAGCTCCGGATATTGCCGGACAGGGAGTTGCCAATCCGGCTGCCACTATATTATCTGCTGCGATGATGCTCCGATATTCCTTTGGATACAAGGAAGCGGCAGATGCGGTCGAAGGAGCCGTGAAACAGGTAATCACCAAAGGTTTCCACACTCCTGATCTGGTGAAGGTTCGGGAAGGACAATCAAAACTGGCTGTCGATACAGAGGAATTCGGGGATCTTGTAATCAGAGAAATGGAACAGATGGAAGTTGCTCCCGACAAGGAGAAAGCCAAGGTTGCCATCAGCTAGCAAAGTTTATAAAAAGCCCGCCAATCGTATTTTGGCGGGCTTTTTGCATCCGGAATTCTTCCCTGATGCCGTTTTGATGCAAAATCTGTTTTCAGTTTGGTTCAATCACAGGTTGCCGGATTGCTTGGCAGGCTTTCATTATGCGAACGGTCGATTGCCGTCATGAAATAGACGTCATGAAAATTGTGCGTATCCTGAATTTTTAACGTATATTCGGAGGTCTGTCCCATATTGCGGACTGTGGCTAACAGCTTTTTTCCGAAAAGCGGTTTTCCGTTTGCCACAGACACACGGTAGATGGCAAAATAGGCGGCATCCTTTCCGGCACGGTTTTTCCATTTAAACTGGACGATTCCGTTGTCTTTTCTGGTCACCTTTTGCAATTTCGGTTTTTTGGGAGCTTTTCGGTCAAGCCATGTTGAGGCAGGGATCAGGGCTGGTTCTTTATACAGGTCATTGGTGATGCGGTCTCTGATACCAAGTCGATTGGCAATCAGATCTTTATGGCTGAAAAAGATATTCCCTTTAACAACAGGATCCTTGCGGTTTGATTTTATCTGGTTGGGCAACTCTTCCGGGTTGTCCCATGCCTCGTTGTTATTGCCCACTTTATAGGCAGCTTGTCCAATATATAAATGAATG
Source organism: Thermoactinomyces sp. (assembly GCA_049587175.1). Lineage (GTDB taxonomy): Bacteria > Bacillota > Bacilli > Thermoactinomycetales > Thermoactinomycetaceae > Thermoactinomyces. Next base: position 2,790 of record JBAVDL010000039.1, on the reverse strand, counting down.
TTTTTCCTTTTTGTTTCATTGGACCACCAGGCAAGCAGTTTTTCATAGGCTGCGGGCGGATAGCCTATATTCCAGTAGATTTGGGGAGCAATATAGTCCAGCCAACCCTCCTGAATCCAGGTACGGGTATCGGCATAGATGGTATAATAGCTTTCTGAACCATTGGTATCTGAACCGGTCGGATCGCTCGATTTGTTTTTCCATATGCCAAACGGCGATATCCCGAATTTCACCAATGGTTTTTCTTTTTTTATTTCCTGGCTCAACTGCCGGATGAGCAAATTTACATTGTGGCGTCTCCAGTCTCCTTTGTCGGCAAAGTTTTTGCCATAGATCCGGTAAGTTTTTTCGTCCGGGAAATCCTCTCCGGGAACAGGATAAGGGTAGAAATAGTCATCAAAATGAACGGCATCAATATCATATTGGCGGACCACTTCCATGATGCTGTCAATGATATGTTTGCGAACGGCAGGCAAACCGGGATCATACCACAGTTTTCCTCCATAAGTGACGACCCAGTCAGGGTGTTGCCGGGCAGGGTGTTCAGGAACAAGGTTTTCCAAATAGGGGTCCATGCTTACCCGATAGGGATTAAACCATGCATGAAACTCCAAATTCCGTTTGCGGGATTCCTCAATCATAAAGGCAAGCGGGTCATAGCCCGGAGATTTTCCTTGCTCGCCAGTCAAATATTTGGACCACGGATTGATTTTGGAAGGATACAGGGCATCAGCTGTCGGGCGGATTTGCACGATCACCGCGTTTAAACCCATTTCTTTCGACTCTTCCAGAATTTTGACAAATTCAGCTTTTTGTCTTTCCTTGCTTAAATAAGGATTGGAGGGCCAGTCAATGTTGACGACGCTGGAAATCCAGACGGCCCGAAATTCACGTTGCTCTGGCAAGTCTGAAAACGTGACCGGTTCCTTTTTTTCAGCTTGAGCCATTGACGCCCAGGATAAACTGAGCAAAACCGTTGTGAGCATGGCAACCAAAAACAGGTAAATTTTCCTTCCTGGAAACAACCTCACAGTGTGCCTCCTTTTTTGTAAAAAATGGTTGCAAGTTTATTATAACAAAATATTCAATCTATTCATAAAACAGAAGACTGCTTCTTAATATAACCGGCATTGATTCGCATTGATTCAGCTGGCTCCTTGCAGGGTGTCTTCCTGCAAGGAGTAACAGGTTTCTCAAAATGTTGTTTTCCTCAAGGCAAAAATGAAAAATTACTGATTTTCATCATTATTCAAATCAAGTTCGATATTTATTAAATTGAATAAACTTGACAAGGTTTTCCCTGTAATCTGGTCATTGAAACTATCCGGAAATCCATCAATCGAAATTTGAAAGGTTTGGTCATGTGATTTTATTGTTTGCCGTTGATCTCCTACTGGAGGCAAGATCAATCTCGCTATATTTCTGTGATCCAGTTGAATGGAGTTCGGGGTAAACGGAAATGTGTAATAATTTGTATAAGGATCTTCATGATCCAGAAAAAGAATCATCTTTTTGCCAACTTGCGGCTTTATATACAAGGGATGATTGATTTCTATCTTCTTGCGGTCATTAATCTGCAATTGAAGTTTATGGGCTATGCCAATCTGGATTTTTTCCTGATCCAGGTTTCCTTTCAATACCTTATTGACATGAAAATCATAAATTTCCACTTCATGATATGTATTTTTGGCAGGAAGTGAGGGGTTTTTGGGATTGCGCGCTCCGTTTTCCACCCGGTCAATTCCCTTGTATTCACCCAGTACAATCAGGGGAGCCCTGTCAATCATCGTTTTGAGGTTATCGGCATATGACAGATCCACATGCATGCCCAAATTGACTTCTTCTTTTTTCTGGTCTGTACAGCCTGAGACGAAGAGGGAAGAGATGATCACCAAAAAAGCTGCGATTGTTTTCCAACCATTCAATGTACTTCCTCCTTTGGTCAGGGGAGTTTGGATATTCGTTCAGTTATTTGTACAATTCGTTAACACCGTTGATATCATCCTCTTGCGGGGTATATAAAGTAAAGCGGTTACGCTCTGTATTCATCAGAGATGACCAGTTGGTATGAGCCAGACCAAGGATATGTCCCAATTCATGGCTGATCACACTTCGTCCAAAATTGGTGTTTTTGTTTGAATCATAGTAAGTATTGATCTTGGTAACCCATGCATCTGTACATGAATCCATCCCGGTTTGCCAGTAAGAATAGCCAAAGTAATTGTCCGAACTGGAATAGTAGGCATCAATCACTCCGGACGAGGAAGAATCCCCCTGGACAAAACGCCGTTTATTTTGCGCTTCATTCCAGTCGCGAACAGATGCGGCAGCAATTGCTTTATATTCCTCATCTATGCTTCCGCCCCAGCGGATCGGAACATAATAGTAGTGACACAGGCGGTCGCCGGTATAACTGTATGCAAAAGTATGGGAAGGGAGAATCCAAAGGAAAAGTGGTACAATGAGCAGCAAGATCATTACTGTTTTTTTCAACTTGATTCCCTCCTGAACTTAGGAACGACTATTGGATTATTAACGACTATGATACCTATTTACTAACTTATTACATTATAGTTTGTTTGTCTAATATATTCGTTTTTTGTTTTTTATTTTTTAACAGGATATTTAACTTAGATAAAAGAAAAACCAGCCCTGATGAGCTGGTTATATTATGGATAAAGTTTGTATTATTTTTTACAATCACAATCTGGACATTTACAATCTGGCGTTCCGCATTTATCGCATTTGGAGAGAACCGGTCGCTTCATTTGTTCCACCTCCTTGAAAAAT
>JBAVDL010000038.1:0-38403 GCA_049587175.1 Thermoactinomyces sp. | reverse complement strand
AAAAGGTGTGAGCAAACCAAGAATATTTTTGATCGTTGTACTTTTTCCGGCACCATTTAAACCGATTAATCCTACCATTTCGCCAGGTGAAACCGAAAAGCCAATATTCCGGATCACGGGAAATCGTCTGGAATATCCTCCAGTTAACTGTTGTATGGATAACATACAAAACTCCTTTGTGAAAAAATTTAATTTGAATCGGATGCAATATCTAGTTTGCGGGAAAAGAGAAGAGTTTGCAAGACAGGAACCTTTTTATACAGGAATTAGGAAAAGGAGAGCGAATTGGTTAATATTGAATGAAACTGGAATAGAAAGGAGGAAAAGCATGTTTTTGGAAGAAACGATTCGGTTGGCTGCCGCTCGAAAAGCGACAGACTTGCATTACGTGGAAAAGGAGTTCCCCTATATTCGCGTTGACGGAAAAATCGAAGTCCTCACCCGTGCACATCAGGGGTCTCGGGAAGAGATCAGGAAATTTCTGAATATCGGGGATGAAGAAGCAAAAGAAAAAGAAATGGCTGCCACATTTGACGGGTACCGGATACGAATGCACTTATACCGGAAACAGGGGAAGCTGGCTTTGACCATTCGGTTGTTGCCCGGGCGAATTCCCGACCCGGACGAACTTGGCCTGCCACCTGTTTTAAAAAAACTGGCACGCCGGACAGGACTCTTTCTGGTAACGGGGCCGACAGGCAGTGGAAAAACAACCACCCTGGCTTCCCTGGTTCAGGAGTTGAATCATACCGAGGCTTTGCATATTTTAACTCTGGAAGATCCGATTGAGTATGTGCATAATTCTGACAGATCACTGGTGGTTCAGCGGGAAATCGGGGAGGATACCGAAAGTTTTGCAGACGGGATGGCTGCAGCATTGCGACAGGGGCCTGACGTAATCATGATCGGTGAATTGAGAGAACAGAAGGCGATCCAGACAGCCCTTCATCTGGCTGAAACAGGAAAGCTGGTAATGGCCACCATGCATGCAGGCAATGTGGAAAAAGCGATTTATCGGATTGTTGACAGTTTCCCGCCTGAAGAGCAAATGCTTGTACGTTCCCAGCTTGCCGCTTGCCTGCTCGCGATTGTATCCCAAAAAATCATCTGTCTGACAGAAAGCGGAAAACGGCAGCCTGCCTTTGAAATTCTGTTAAACCACCGTTCCGTGGCTCATCTGATTCGCAATGATCAAATCCATCAGCTTCCGACCATCATGCAGTCCCAGCAGTCCCTGGGGATGCAAACAATGGATATGGCAGTGGAAAAAATGCAGAGGGCAGATGTACATGGCTGAAAAGGCTCTTCTCATGATTGTTGCAAGCGGTTTTTTGGGCTATTGGGTTCCGGACCTGGCCAGATGGATCGGCATAAAAAAATTGACAAAACCACGGTTGCCATCTGTCTGTTCCAAAGCTTTCTGCAAGACGTTCATGTGCGGAGTTTCTGCCGGGTTGGCCTGGGGTGTGTATTTGCGGGTGGGAACCGGACTGGAAGGATGGATGGCAATTGTGCTGATTTGGCTGCTGCTCATGATTGTACTGACGGATATGTGGTTTTTTATTATTCCCAATCTCATTACTTACAATGGATTTTTGCTGTTTATGCTGATACGTTTCTTTCTTGACCGCATGCCTGTTGGTAACTATTTGTTGGCGGTTGTCTCCATTACCTTTGTACTCGCCTTTATCAGCCGGATCAGCAATGCGCTTGGCTGGGGAGATGTAAAGCTGATGGCCATGGCAGCCTGGGTAATCGGTTGGCCGCATGTTTTTCTGGCCCTCTGGCTGGCATCGGCAAGTTCGCTGATTTATGCCGCGGGTCGTGTAAAAAGCCAGGGGTGGAAAAGTTTGAAATATCCGATTCCTTTTGGACCCCATTTGGCATTGGGGATTGTTTCCGTTTTATTGGGTGGAGACTTCCTGTGGGCAAAGATTTGGGAGATGGTGGAATAACGTTTGCTATTTTCTTGTCCCCGTTTGGTTCTATCTTTTCTATGAATTCATAAGCTATATTGACGGGAAGACAGAGAGGGGGCGGTCTGAATGGATAACCATGGAAAACCCGGAGTACACATACATAAAACGGGACTGAAAGTAAACATTCAGGCAAAGTCAACCAAATTCCTTGCAGGGAAAGAAGAAAAGAAGAAAGACTGTTCCGCTGTTGTTGCAAGCAAACAGCCATTTAGCCCCAACCTCGCTGAACGAGCTGCAGGAAAGCGGGAACAACAGTTTAAAAAGGAAAAATTGGATTCATGGCATAAATGGATCCGGGAAGGGCAAAAGAAAAAAAAACAGGTGGTAAAGTGGGCTTCTCCAACCAATCCATCTAAACATAGAAAAACCGGAACCAAAAACATGTCCAGGATCGGACAGATTATTTTATCGGCATTGGCGGCATTGATTATTGGTACGGTTATGGGTTTTTCCGTGTTGAATCTGTTTTTTGCCGAGAACTCAACCCATTCCTCCCGCTCCATTGATGATCATTTGCAGCTGCCGTCCCCGGCGGCGGAAAAAAGAAATCCGGTTCATGAAACAACGGCACCATCCCAGCCGTTACCCATACTTGAGGCGGTCATGTTGCAAGCGGGAAATTTCAGCGAAAAGACCGGAGCTGAGAAGATGGTCAAGGAGTATCGGGCCAAAGGACTGGCCGCAGTCATGTCGGAACAGGCACCTTACCGGATCTACCTGGGCTTGGCACCAGATCGGGATCTGGCGCTGAAATTATCCGCGATTTATCATAAACAGGATGTTTCAGTGTATTTGAAAGATGTACAGTTAAGGGGAGAGACCACACTGAAACCTGAGGTTTATGTCCGGCTAAACCAGGCGCTGAAGTTGGGGAATAGCCTGTTTCAGAAGTTGAGTGCCCGGTCTGCACAAATGATCGGTTCAGATGGCTCGGACAAGGAGCCATCTTTTGAGATGACGGAGGAATTAACCAGGGATTATCAACAATTTGTGGTTCAGGCGCAACCGTTCAAGAACCATCTTTCTTCAGAGACAGGGCAAATCCTTGACCAGATGATTCAGGCGATGGATCAGGCCATACAAAGCGGTACCGCTTTTCAAAAAAATCCGGGTCAAGCCTTGCTTTGGCAAATGCAGGAAGGCTTGACCCGGTATATGGCAGCTTATGAACAATTGCTTCAGACTTTGAAAAAACAATAAAATTTGTCTGTTCCGGCCAGGGAAGTAACTTGTTGAACCTGACCCCATTTGATAAACTAAAATTGATATATATTTTTCCAGCACCTGATGAGCGGGTGCTTTTTTCCTTGACAGAACAAAATGTAAAATTTTGGGAAATAGATTGAGAACTTTGCAGTTGTTGTTAATTTCAGGCAGGTGTGATTGGCATGGAACGTGAAATTGTACTGGCGTCAGGATCTCCCCGCAGAAAGGAGTTGCTGGCGCGTTTTGGAGTCCCGTTTCGCATTCAGACAAGTGATGTCGACGAAACGGCAGATCTGCCCCGGTTACCGGACCGGGTGGTAGAAGAACTGGCACTTCGCAAGGGAAGAGCTGTAGCTGCCGGGTGTGAAAATTCCCTGGTGATTGCAGCGGATACCATTGTCGTTTACCAGGGAGAAATCATGGGAAAACCCCGGAATGAACATGAAGCGGTGCAAATGCTGAAGGAGTTGTCAGGAAAAGAACATCAGGTTTATTCAGGAGTTGCCCTGCTGACAGTGGATCAGGGGGAAATTACCAGGGAGATTGTCTCCCATCGTATGACACGTGTCTGGTTGCGCTCCCTCACTCCTGAAAAAATTACATGGTATGTGAATACAAAAGAACCTTTGGATAAAGCCGGAGCTTATGGAATCCAGGGTCTGGGTGCCTGTCTGGTAGACCGGATTGAAGGCTGCTATTTTAATGTGGTGGGCATGTCTTTGGCGTTGCTTGATGAATTGTTGTCAGAGATCGGTTATTCTCTTGCACAGGATTTATAGATTCTGGAAGAACAGACACCTCTGCTGACCGTGTTTTACAGAGAAAACATTCCAGAAAAAGGAGTGGAGTGGCCGGCAGGGGGAGGAATATATATTTATGGAACGTACATTGCCGATGATTAAGGATGTGCCTGAAGAAGAAAGACCCCGTGAGAGAATGTTGCGCTTTGGACCGGAACATTTGTCCAATGTGGAACTGCTGGCACTGTTGCTGAGAACAGGGAGCACGGGGGAATCTGTCATGCTGCTGGCGCAGCGTGTGCTCAGCAAAACAGGCGGTCTGAAAGCTCTCACCCAGGTTTCTCTTCAGGAATTGATGAAAATTCATGGAATCGGGCCTGCCAAGGCAGTACAAATCATGGCTGGCGTCGAACTGGGTCAACGGATTTCACGATTGCTTCCTGAGGAACGGTATGCAATCCGTTCTCCGCAAGATGCAGCCCGATATGTAATGGAAGAATTACGGTTTCAGAAACAGGAGCATTTTATCTGTCTGTTTTTGAATACCAAATATCAGGTGATTGGAAAGCAATGCATTTTCAAGGGGAGTTTAAATGCCTCTGTCGTCCATCCCCGGGAAATTTTTCATGAAGCGATTCGCTACAGTGCTGCGGCGATTATTTGTGTACATAATCACCCCAGTGGAGATCCAACACCCAGTCCGGAAGATCTTGAGGTAACCGAGAGACTGGTTGAAGCGGGAAAGTTGTTGGGTATTGAATTAATCGATCACCTGGTGATCGGGGATCAGTCGTATATGAGCATGAGAGAGCATGGCATGGTTTTGGATGAATAAAAACAAACAGAGAGAAAAGGCAGTTGCGATAATGGGAAGGAGGTTCACTATGTTTGGCGGACTGGTCAAAGATTTGGGAATTGATTTGGGTACGGCAAACACACTGGTATACGTGAAAGGGGAAGGAATTGTTGTCAGGGAACCATCTGTGGTGGCGATCGATACGGGAACGCAGGAAATAAAAGCAGTCGGGAATGCTGCCAAGTTGATGATAGGCCGCACGCCCGGCAATATTGTTGCAATCCGTCCTATGAAAGAAGGGGTGATCGCCGATTATACAACAACGGCTACCATGCTGGAGTATTTTATCAAACAGGCAACCAATCAGAAAATGATTATTCCGCGAAAACCCAATGTGATGGTTTGTATTCCTTCAGGAATTACGCCGGTAGAAAAAAGAGCAGTTGAACAAGCGGCGATCCGGGCAGGAGTGAAGGAAGCCTATACCATAGAGGAGCCATTTGCAGCAGCCATTGGGGCCGGCCTGCCTGTTTGGGAACCGACGGGAAGCATGGTGGTTGATATCGGTGGCGGTACAACGGAGGTTGCCGTTATTTCGCTTGGAGGAATTGTAACGAGCCATTCACTCCGGGTGGCAGGTGACAAGATGGATGAAGCAATCATTCAGTATATTCGCCGCAAACATAATTTGCTGATTGGAGAGCGGACAGCAGAAATGTTGAAACTGGAGATTGGATCAGCCATTCCTGAGGATGATCCGGATGGAAACAACGCACGGGAAATCAAGGGACGCGACCTGATGACCGGTTTACCCCGTATGATGAAGATTACATCGGAGGAAATCGCAGAAGCCCTGTCGGAGACGGTGCGGGAAATTATCAATGCCGTCAAGATGGCTCTGGAAGAGACCCCGCCTGAACTGGCTGCGGATATTCTGGAGCGCGGCATTATGTTGACAGGCGGAGGTGCTTTGCTGCGGAAACTGGATGTCTGTTTGAGCCAGGAGACAAAAATGCCCGTCATGATTGCCGAAAACCCGCTTGATTGCGTGGCAATTGGGACAGGTGCCTCGCTGGAGCATATTGACAAGTTTAAACCCAGAAGCGGTGCCAGTTATCGCAGTTTGCTGCATAAACGTTTCTATTAAAGGGATTGTGAAAAATGAGACGCAGTACAATACATTTCCTGATTGTTGTGGCGCTTGTGGTTGCCTTGTTTTTGACGGTAAGTGTAACACGCGGGTCAAGAGGCATTTTATCCCCGCCGGAAAGTTGGTTAATCAATGGGGTTGGGTGGATTCAGTCTCTTTTTCATCTTCCCGTCCAGTCCATTTTTGCCGCCGGAGATGAACAGAATCTAGAAACAGCCATGATGAAACTGCAGGCTGAAGTAAATCAGTTGCAAAAGGAAAATAAAGAACTGAAACAACTGCTCAACTACAAAAAAGAGCATCCAATGGATACGATTACGGCCCGGGTTGTTTACCGCAACCCGGATCGCTGGAATAGCCGGCTGGTAATCAATCGCGGTTCAGCTGACGGAGTAAAACCCAAAATGCCAATCGTTACTTCCCGAGGATTGCTGGGGCGGGTCGTCAATGTTACAAAACATATGTCGGAAATTCAGCTGTTAACCGATTCTGACGGCGGACCGGGAGTTGCTGCAGTGATTCAGAATGGCACAGAAGAGATACTGGGGATTATTGAAGGATATGACGTTCAAAAAAAGTGCCTGATTCTGAACAAGGTGCCGGTAACGGCACAGCCGAAGAAAGGGCAGCTTGTGGTTACCTCCCGATTGTCTGACATTTATCCCGGGGGAATTTTGATTGGCACGGTGGCCGAATCCAAATTGAGCGATGGTCTGGTGGAACAGGTTGTATATGTCAGACCGTCTGCCTCATTTGAACGCCTGGATTTTGTTATGGTGGTAAAAGATCCGGAAAAATTGCAGTTAGACCGTCTGTCTGAGCAGAAGCAGCAAAAAGGAGGAGAGAAACGGTGAAAAAGTACTTTGTCGCTTTTCTCTCCATTCTGTTCCTGTTGGAAGGATCACAATTACAGTTGTTGCTCCCTCAATCCTGGGGGAGTGCTTTTGTGATTGTTCCCCAACTGGTTGTAAGCGGTCTTGTAGCCATCTCCTTCTATTTGCCCCGCCGTTATGTTTTGTTGATCAGCTTTGTTTTCGGACTGCTTCATGATATTGTGTATGGGCCGGCTGTCGGGATAAAATCCGTTACCCTGCCGCTGATTGCATATGGCGCCTATTTGTTGTCGGGAACATTTTCCCTGTATCAATGGATTGCAGGATTAACACTGTTTTTGGGACAGTTGTCCTCTTTTTTGGTTACCTATGGATGGTACCGGTTGTTTGGTTTTACAGACATATCTTTTTCCTACGCTTTCTGGATTCATATGGTTCCATCTGTCCTGTTCAATTTACTGGTTGGCTATCCCATTTACAAATTGATACGATGGATTTATCAGAAGAAACGGTCACGTTCCATCATATTTGATACAATTCTGCGTTAAAAGGTAACAGGGCAAGACCGGGATGGAAGGAAAATAAAGGGAAAAAGCGAAATCAATAGTGAGGCGGGTGACGTCAAGATGGGTAAAGCGTTAAAACCGGGCGTAGTGATTAAAGGCACCAAAGACGGCCTTCTCTTTTATCTCGATGATTCGCGTCCCTTTTCGGCAATTTTGGAAGAGCTGAAGCATAAGCTGGAAAATACGCATGCCACCAATATCTGGGATGGCCCTGAAATGAAAGTGGTTATCAAGCTTGGAAAGCGGCAAATATCGCCAGTTGAAGAGTCCTCTGTCAGAGAGCTGTTTTCTGTCAGAAAAAACCTGATCATTCAAGGGTTTGAAACGGAAGGGAAATATTATCTGCAAGGCAAGAACGCTGGTATTGAAATCAAATCTGGCACGGTACGTTCAGGACAAGTCTTGATACATAACGGCAATCTCCTTTTTATAGGAGATGTAAATCCGGGAGGGATGATTCAATCTTCCGGCAGTATATACGTAATGGGTGCATTGCGGGGAGTTGCCCATGCCGGATGTCATGGGGACACGGATGCTATTATTGTTGCATCGCTTTTGCGCCCGACACAGCTTCGTATAGCAGATGTGATTTCCCGCCCGCCGGATCAATGGGATGAATCAGAAAGCGGAATGCGGTTTGCCTATTTGTCGGATCATCAGATAGCGGTAGAGAAATTTCACCAACTGGGACAACTGTTCCCGGAATTTGAATGGAAGGCGAACAGACAGCGTTATTAATAGATCTCGGTTTTGGAGGTTAAGTATGGGAGAGAGTATACTTGTAACCTCAGGCAAAGGGGGAGTAGGCAAATCTACGACGACGGTCAATATTGGAACAGCTCTTGCTTTGTCGGGGAAAAAAGTCTGTTTGGTTGACGCGGATATTGGTTTGAGGAATCTGGATGTCCTGATGGGACTGGAAAATCGGGTTATCTACGATCTTGTTGACGTAATTGAGAAAAAATGCCGGGTTGAACAAGCATTGGTCAAGGATAAACGTTGTGATGAGCTTTGTTTGATGCCTGCTGCCCAGACTCGTGACAAATCGGCTGTAACCGGCAATGAATTCCGGTGGTTGATTGCCGAGTTGAAAGAACAATTTGATTATGTTCTGATTGACAGTCCGGCCGGGATTGATGTCGGCTTTCAAAATGCCGTATCCGGTGCGGATCAGGCCATTGTAGTCGCAACACCGGAAAACGCGGCAGTTCGTGATGCAGATCGGGTCATTGGCTTATTGGAAAAAGAACTCGACACTTTTCCCAAACTGGTCATCAACCGTTTGCGGAAGCAGATGACCAGGGATGGGGGCATGATGGATGTAGATGAAGTGGTCGCTGTGTTGGCTGTTGATCTGTTGGGAGTTGTTCCGGATGAGGAGCAGGTTATCCGTGCAGGCCACATTGGCGAACCTATTGTTTATGATAAACGGAATATGGCCTCCAGGGCCTATCGGAATATTGCCCGGCGCATTCAGGGCGAAATGGTTCCGTTAATGATACTGGAAAAAGAGGCAAGCATGATCGGCAAAATGAAAAAATGGCTGGGGTTCGGTTAATGATCATGATCCGTTTCCGGAAAACCGCCGCGAAAGAAAGACCACTTCTGAAAATAGTGTCCGGGAAGTGGTCTTTCTTTTGTCTGATCATGCAGCCAGACCGTCTACGGGTTCATCCCCCTTTTGTGAGGGTTTAAACCATGATTGCAGCCTGATGCCAGGCGGAAATGATCCCCTCCTTCCTTGCTCTCCTGAACCTTTTTTCATATTGCCGTTTGTTCATTCATATATTGATGAAAAATGGACAAACAGGTGAGGGTCGATGGCAATCGAACAGGAATGGATTCAAAATATAAAAAAGAGACGGGAACAGCAAATCCGTAACATGAGGAAAAAAGGAACAACATTTCTTGATTCAGGGAAAAATGGGGCATTTAAAGGGGAAAGCCCTTTATCTGCTTATGCTTCCTGGCATGAGACTGCCTCTCTGAATCCGGAAAAACCAAAGCGCAAAAAAAAGAACAGGTTTTTGTATCAATGGATTATGGCAATGATTTTGTTTTTGGCTACGGCCGTTATTTTCTCTCTTCCGGGAAATGTTGCGCTTCCTCTCAAGAACGGAATTTTCCTGGTATTGACAAAAGAGTTCCGGTTTGCTGAAATGCAGAATCTGTATCAAAAATATGTCGGGGGATCTCCGGCGTTTTTGCCCGCATTTTCCGGAAATGCAAACAACAGGGAAAAATGGGCTGTTCCCGTTACAGGGAAAATCAGTTTGCCATTTGATGAAAAAAGAAAGGGTATTGTACTGATTACCCCCGAATCAGCTGAGGTTGTTGCGGCTCAGGAAGGTTGGGTCCAGTTTGCCGGAAATAAAGAGGGCCTTGGAAATACAATCATCATTCAACATGCAAATGGCAAAGAAACATGGTATGGATGGCTGGAAGAGATCAGTGTGAAAGAAAAGGATTGGGTAAAAAAAGGGCAGCGGATCGGAAAAGTGAAAAAGATGGACAATCAATCATTTTTATATTTTGCCCTCCGCAATCATAAACAGTTTGTCAATCCGGCGAGTGTGATAACCTTTGAATAAGCTGTTTGTACATATTCCCGTTCGGGTGCATCCCCTGTTATGGGTTGTTGTCTGTTCAGCGGTTTGGACAGGCTATTTTATTGAAATTTTCACCTTGTTCGTTTTGGTGATTATTCATGAATTGGGGCATCTGGCGGCGGCCAACGCGTTCGGATGGAGAATGGAGTCCATTGAATTACTGCCGTTTGGCGGAGTTGTCAAAACAGATGAGTGGGGAACGGTTCCTGCTTATGAGGAGATTAGCGTAGCTTTGGCGGGCCCCTTTCAACATGTTTTCATGGTGTTGATCAGCCTGTTCTTTTACCAGCAGGGTTGGTGGTCATTGGAATGGACCCGATACTTTATTCAGGGAAACATGATGATTGCCGGATTTAATTTGTTGCCTGTTTTTCCATTGGATGGAGGGCGAATTCTTTTATCCTCCCTGAGTTATTTTTTTCCATACCGGTTTTGTCTGGAAATTACCTTGTGGCTGGGCATGATCGGTTCTCTGGTGCTGTGTGTTTCCTCCCTTTTCCTGTCATCAAATGGAGTTCCAATTCATATGCTCATTCTGGGCCTGTTTTTGTTTTATTCCAATTACCAGACCTTCAAACAAAAAAACATTCATTTTATCCGGTTTCTTCTTCATCGGCATGGCCACGCAAACCGTCTCCGACGGGTGAGCAAACTTCGAATCAGGGCTGATGCCAGTCTGAATACCGCTATTCAAAAGATTTGCAAGGAAAAATATCATATTATGGAGGTTGCCGATGAAAACGGAAACCTGATCGGTGTGTTTCCCGAGGAATGGGTGCTGGACACCTATCTTCGCTCTTCAGGTTATGGAAAAACAATCAGGGAATGGTTTGTCTCATGAACTGGGTTGAGTTGGAAGCGGAAAAGCTTTGACATATGGTCAGTAAATGTGCTATGATAACCGTTGTCGTTATCACCGCACACGTCTGGATTGTTAAAAAGGCTCCGGGCCTTTCCTGACCGTGGCGAGTCTCTATCAAGAGGAGGATTGTAAATGTACGCAGTTATTGAAACAGGTGGCAAACAATATCGCGTAGAGAAAGACAGTGTTCTCTACATTGAAAAGCTTGACGCACAAGAAGGGGATACAGTTACGTTTGACAAGGTTCTGCTTGTAAAAAACGGTGAAGAAACCAAAGTAGGTTCCCCTGTAGTAGAAGGTGCAAAGGTAACCGGTAAAGTTGTCAAACACGGAAAAGGGAAAAAAATCATTGTGTTCAAGTATAAACCGAAAAAGAACTACAAGCGTAAAAAAGGCCATCGCCAGCCATTTACAAAAGTAGTTATTGAAAATATTGAAGCCCAATGATCAGGATTCGAGTGAAACGTGACGACCACAACCGCATCAAGCGGGTATTGATAACCGGACATGCCGATTTTGACAAGCATGGCAAGGATATTGTTTGTGCTGCTGTTTCAGGTATTTCCATCGGAATGGTCAATGCCATTGAGCAGATTTTTGGCGTGCAGATTCATGCTGAAGACGATGGAGATGGAAAAGTGGATTGCCGTTTGCCGGATGACATCCAGGATCCGGATCGGCGCGAGAAAATCGGTTTGTTGTTGGAAGCAATGGTCGTTTCACTCCAAAATGTGGCTGATGAGTTTCCTTCTTATGTTAAAATGATTGAATGGAAATAATAATTCAATGAAAAGAGGTGGACATGATGTTAAAACTTAACCTGCAATGCTTTGCATCCAAAAAAGGGGTCGGTTCCACAAAAAACGGCCGTGACAGCATTTCCAAACGCCTCGGTGTAAAACGCGGAGATGGCCAATTTGTTTTGGCAGGAAACATCCTGGTTCGTCAACGGGGAACCAGAATTTATCCGGGTTTGAATGTTGGCCGTGGCGGAGATGACACCCTTTTTGCCAAAGCAGATGGTGTTGTACGTTTTGAGCGTTTCGGACGCAATAAAAAACGCGTCAGCATTATTCCGGCAACAGCAGAGGAAGCTGCTGCAGCACGTGCCTGATTCCGGGATTGATATATTTGCAGAAATAAAAGGTAAGCACATTTGTGAAATATGTTGCTTACCTTTTATTTATTCAATTTCCTGTTTTTCATTGGCAAACAATGCTGTACAATAGGGTTCAAAGTGATTACATACGATGGGGGAGATCTGTTTTGAAGCGGGGGTTTATTTCAAAACTGGTTGTTCCGATGGCCTTGTTGCTGTTTGGTTGGCTGATTCACCCTTTTGGGAAACTGGTGGATTTTTTCTTTTTCCTCGCTTCAATAATTATGCTTGTGGCAGGAACGGCCTGTTTGCAAAAACGATGGCTGGAGCAGGCGAAAGTAAAGGAAGAGGAGCGGGCAAAACAGGTTTTTGCTGAATTGCGGCATGACTTGATGAATCATATTCAGGTTTTAATGGGATATTTGATGATGAGAAAAGAAGAACAGATAAAAAAATATTTGGATAAATTGGCAAAACAGGCCCAAACGGAAAGAACGGTTTCCAGACTGAAGTATGCTCCGCTGGCAGTGGCCTTGCTGGAATTGCCCCGACATCTCAAAGAATGGGAAGTTACGTTGAATGTAGCAGAGACTTTTGGGTTTGACCGGATTGATGATGAAAAGGTTTTTTTTGTAATTTGGCAGCGGTTGCTTGCGGCAATCGGCACCAAACAGAAACAATGTGATGCGTTTGTGCAAGCTTCTTTTACTTTGGCAAATGATAAAGATGAGGTTCAAGTAAAGCTTCAGTTTGCAGGTTCAAAACCATCTGCTTTTCTGGAAGATGATTTTCGGGACCGGCTGGAAAATCATTTGCGGAAAGCAGAGCCATCGCTTGCTTTAACATACAAGGAGAATGGATTATTGTTGACGTATAATCGGAGGTCGGACGGACCGGGAAGGTGACAAAAGATGTTTGTGGATAAAGTAAAGATCTATGTTAAAGGCGGTGACGGCGGAAACGGCATGGTTGCATTTCGCCGGGAAAAATATGTTCCCAAGGGCGGGCCTGCCGGCGGTGACGGTGGCCGTGGGGGAAATGTTGTCTTTGTGGTTGATGAGGGATTGCGCACCTTGATGGATTTTCGCTACCAAAGGCATTTTAAAGCCAAACGGGGTGAAAACGGGCGTTCCAAGTCCCAACACGGAGCCGGGGCAGAAGACCTGGTGGTAAGTGTTCCCCCGGGAACCGTTGTCCGTGATGCGGAGACCGGGGAACTGATCGCCGATCTCACCGAAAACGGGCAAAGAGCCGTCATTGCACGCGGAGGGCGAGGTGGACGTGGAAATATCCGGTTTGCCACTTCTGTAAATCCTGCACCGCAGATTGCCGAGAATGGCGAACCGGGAGAAGAGCGCTGGGTCGAACTGGAATTAAAACTGTTGGCGGATGTCGGCCTGGTTGGTTATCCCAGTGTGGGCAAATCCACTTTATTATCAGTGATGTCCTCAGCCAAACCCAAAATTGCTGCTTATCATTTTACAACGCTTGTTCCCAATTTGGGAGTAGTACAGGTAGAAAACGGACGCAGTTTTGTCATGGCTGATCTGCCCGGGCTGATTGAAGGAGCACATCAGGGAGTCGGCCTCGGTCACCAGTTTTTGCGCCATGTAGAACGGACCCGTGTTTTGCTCCACGTGATTGACATGGCTGGTTCTGAAGGGCGGGATCCGTATCAGGACTATTTGCAAATTAATGAAGAACTGAAACAATATCGTCAGGGGCTGGAGAAGCGCCCGCAAATCGTGGTTGCAAACAAAATGGATTTGCCGGGCGCCAAGGAAAATCTTGCTCTTTTTAAAGAGCAGGCGGGTGAAACGGTTCCTGTATTCCCCGTTTCGGCTGCAACTGGCGAAGGTTTAAAACCATTGCTTTTTAAAGCTGTGGAAATGCTGGAACAGGCAGAAAAGGAACAGCCTGTTCAGGAAGTGACTGAACCGTCTTCGGAAAGAAAAATTTACCGGAGCCGGGAAGAAAAACCTGCTTTTACAATTCGCAAGGAAAATGAAATTTATGTTGTGGAAGGAGAAGGAATCGAAAAACTGGTCCGGCGCACCAACTTTTCGTACCATGACAGCGTCATGCGGTTTGCAAGGATAATCCGGCAAATGGGTGTGGAAGATGCACTGAGAAAACGGGGAGCCAAAGAAGGGGATACGGTGCGGATTGGCGAAATGGAATTTGAACTGAATGATGCGATTGATTATTGAAAAAAGCAACCGATCACCATGATCGGTTGCTTTTTTCCTGCCAGATGCGCCCGTGGGCAACGGAATGCTGCAAACGGTTGCCGGCAACCTGATCCATTTTGAACATGAATTTTCCGCTTTCATGCGGGATCAACTGTTTTTTCGTTTTTCCGGGTGGAACTATCCCGTCTGCAATGGTCGGGCATTCCAGATGGTCACAATAAGTAAATACATAGTAATAAACAGGAGACGGACCCAGATTATGAATTTCAAGGGTCATTGTTCCCTTGTCAAGATAAAACCAGTCTGTCCATACAGAGGGTTCAGATTGCAACGGATTCAGGCTTAAATGGTATTCTGAACGTTCAAGGGATGAAAAACCCACAGAAAAACATACAAGAAGCAGGGAAAGACATATAAATGATAAAATAGGGATTTTGTCTGGACGCTGAAGCCGTCGCATTTACTCACCACCTCATTCTTTTGATTAGTATGGGCAAGGAATGGATGGGATATGAAAGGAAAACAGGATCCATCCGGTTATGTTTAACAGGTTTTATTCAACTGAGAGTGCCTTCCCTGATTCAGAGCCGGTGATCCTTTTTTATCTTCTGAAGGAGTGCAGGGCATCCCCGGCTGACAAGATCATATGTCTCGTCAAAATTTCCGGTATACCACGGGTCTGGCACTTCGGTATAAGTGGTATCGGGGATAAACTGGACAAACCGGTAAATCTTCACATGCCGGGATGGAGCCAGGCGGTGCAAATCGTTAACATTGCTGTCATCCATTCCAATAATATAATTAAATTTCGAGAAATCATCTGTATTTACCTGCCGTGCACGCAATCCGGCCCAGGAAATGCCCAGTGACTCCAATTTTTTTCTTGTTCCCCGGTGAGGAATTTCTCCCGTATGCCAATCCCCGATTCCTGCAGAATCGACTTCAATTTTTTGGGTGAGCCCCTCTTTCTCCAGCAGATGGCGAAAAATGGCTTCTGCCATGGGTGAGCGGCAAATGTTGCCCAAACAGACAAATAACACAGATATCATGCTTCAGACTCCTTTATTCAAAATGATGGCAATCAATATCATAACATAAAAAAAATAATTAAAAAAAAGCTTGCAGGAAAGCGTTTACAGGAGTTAAAATGTCCGCAACAAGAAAACATTTGTTTATTATTGGGGGACAGCCCATGTCAGAAGATATTTTTGCCTTGGTTCGCGTAGATATGTTGCCTGAAGCAATACAAAAGACTTTGGAAGCCAAGAAAATGCTGGAGACTGGTGAGGTAACAAAGGTTCAGGAAGCCGTTAGCAAGGTGGGATTAAGTCGCAGTTCTTTTTATAAATATAAGAACAGCGTATTTCCGTTTAATGCGATGGTAAAGGAAAAAATCATAACGGTATCCTTAACTCTGGAACACCGCCCGGGCGTGCTCTCAAAAGTGCTCAAATATCTGGCGGAGATGAAAACAAGTGTTTTAACCATTAACCAGACCATCCCTTTGCAAGGAGAGGCTACCGTATCGATGTCTGTTGACACAACGCAAATGGATGCAGATGTTCAAAATATTTTGCGCGGTCTTTCCCGCCTGGATGGAGTAAGAAGAGCCGCGATTGTCGGATCAGGGGAGTAAATTACAGAAGAAGGAGAGAGAAACAATGAGGACCGGAATTCTAAAAAAATACAGGGAGTTTCTTCCGATTACAGAAAATACACCAGACTTGACCTTATATGAAGGAGAAACTCCTCTTTATTTTGCAGAAAATTTATCGCAAGATTTAGGAATAAATTTATATTTAAAATGGGAAGGGGCCAACCCGACCGGATCATTCAAGGACCGTGGAATGGTTTTGGCCATCGCCAAAGCAAAAGAAGAGGGGAGCCAGGCGGTCATTTGTGCATCGACAGGCAATACTTCGGCCTCCGCTGCTGCTTATGCGGCAAAGCTGGGGATGAGCTGTTATGTCGTTGTTCCCCATGAGCATGTCGCATTGGGAAAATTGTCGCAAGCAGTCATGTATGGGGCGAAAGTGCTTGCTGTAAAGGGGAATTTTGACCAGGCGCTGGAGATTGTACGTGAATTGACCAGGACATGTCCGGTCACGCTTGTTAATTCGGTAAATCCTTACCGGATTGAAGGCCAAAAAACAGCAGCATTTGAGGTGAGCGAGCAATTGGGGAAAGCTCCGGATGTGCTGGCTATTCCGGTCGGGAATGCCGGAAATATTTCCGCCTATTGGAAAGGCTTTAAAGAATACCATCAAAAGGGGCGCATCAATAGCCTGCCGAAAATGTGGGGATTTGAAGCGGAAGGAGCGGCTGCGATTGTGCGTGGAGAGCCGGTCACGCAGCCGGAAACGGTTGCTACGGCGATACGGATCGGAAACCCGGCAAGCTGGGAAAAAGCAGTGGCTGCCAGAGATGAATCGCAAGGATGTATTGATTCTGTCAGTGATGAGGAAATGTTGCATGCCTACCAGGAACTCGCCAGAAAAGAAGGAGTATTTTGTGAACCGGCTTCAGCGGCATCGGTAGCGGGTGTTATGAAAATGCGCCGGCAAGGGAAGTGTTGGGATCATGCCACCGTTGTTTGCGTTTTGACAGGCAATGGCTTGAAAGATCCCCATACGGCTCTGGAGTCTGTCAAGGTAAAGCCGCAAGTATTGCCGTGCCAAAAAGAAGCCATTGAGGAAGTGATCAAGGAGCAAAAAGCAGGGAGTCTGTCATCATGAAATATTTTGCACCGTTTTATGTGAAAGTTCCGGGAAGTACAGCCAATTTGGGGCCAGGTTTTGATTCGATCGGCATGGCGGTCAACTGTTTCCTCACGTTATATCTGGAGCCGGCCGCCGTGTTGGGTATTACCGTCAGTGGCAAACATACAACGGGAATATCCACTCATAGTGATAATTTTATTGTGCAAGTAATGAGGAAACTGTTTGAAAAGGAAGGGGCCAAGCTTCCACCCTTTCACCTTCATATCAAAAACGATATTCCGCTTGCAAGAGGCTTGGGGAGCAGTGCGGCTGCGATCGTGGCCGGGCTGTTGGCAGCAGACCATTTGCTTGGGGCGAATTGGAGCCAGAAGGAACTGCTCAAAAAGGCAACCATTCTGGAAGGCCATCCGGACAATGTCGGCGCTTCCCTGTTTGGCGGGAGCGTGATCAGCTCATGGGATGGAGAGGAGGCAGAAGCCGTTGTTTGCGAGCCGCCGGATATTCCGGTAATGGCCATTATTCCTGAATACAGGCTGTTGACGGATACAGCCCGCAAAGCCTTGCCTGAAAAGTATTCAAGGCATGATGCCATTTTGTCGAGCAGCAGGGCCAATCTGCTTGTTGCCGCCTTGTTTCTGAAAAAATGGGATCTGCTAAAAACGGCAATGCAGGACAGTTTTCATCAGCCGTATCGGGAAACATTGGTTCCGGGCCTGAGTGAAGGATTGAAAAAAGCCACAGATCACGGAGCTTACGGGATTGCTTTAAGCGGAGCCGGTCCGACAATGATTGCCTTTGTAAAAGACAAGGTGCAACTGAAAAAATTTTTTTATGAACTTTTCTCCAATTTGCGAGTATCTGTCGAGATGCTGGAGATGGCTCCCTGTCGCCAGGGGGCACATGTCGTGTTGACAGCAGAAGAAAAACATAGTAAATTCATGGGAAAAATATAAGGAGTATATACATGGAAAAACGCATTGCTTATCTTGGACCAGTTGGAACGTTTACCTATATTGCTGCTACCACTTTTTTTTCCAGCAAGGAAAATGTTGAGTTCATTCCTTTTTCCACCATTCCTGACTGTTTGCAGGCTGTGGAGGAGGGGAAAGCCGACTGGGCCGTCGTCCCGGTAGAAAATGCTATTGAGGGTTCTGTCAATTCGACGGTCGACTGGATCATTCACCATGTAAACTTGCCGATCCGTGCCGAACTGGTTTATCCGATTACCCAATGCATTATGGGGCATCCGTTGCAAAAAGGGTGCCCAGGGCATGAAATCGAACGAATTTATTCGCATCCTCAAGGAATTGCCCAATGTCAGCTGACCCTCAGAGAAATGTTTCCATATGCAGAACACAAGATGACAGAGAGTACTGCCCAGGCTGCGGAACTGATTGCCAATCATCCGGAAGAGCCCTGGCTGGCGGTTGGGCCAAAAGCTGCTGCGGAACGTTATCGGTTATCGATTATCAAAGAACATGCAGAGGACCATTGCAACAATGTTTCCCGTTTTATTGCCGTCAGCCGTGAAGACAGCCAGTTCGCAGCCACCTCTTCTTACAAGACCAGTTTGCAGGTAACATTGCCTTCGGATTATCCTGGTGCCTTGTATCAGGTGCTCGCAGCTTTCTCCTGGCGCAAGGTGAATTTGACTCATATTGAATCACGTCCTACAAAAACGGGGTTGGGTAACTATTTCTTCTGGATTGATGCCCAGTTGCCGGTTGAACATGTATTGATGCAAGGAGCAATCAAGGAAATTGAGACACTGGGGTGCCAGGTGCGTGTGCTGGGTTCATATCCGTGTTATTTTAAAAAAGTTAATGAAACATTTACGGTCATTGAAAAAGTGTGAGAAATTAATTGACATTTATAATTGATGGCGTTATAATTACTAAAAATTTATTCAAGTCAAATTTCTGTTTTATCAGAAGGGTGCCTAGGGTTCCGTTCTTCAAAGGAAGAAGCCTGGACCAAGCGGTACCGACACCGAGGAATTGGTGTACACCGTGAGGATAAAAGCCTCCAGCGGCAGGTTCTGATCCCGGAATATCCGGAAGAGGAACCGCTTCTGAGAGGCTTTTTATCATAATTACATCAGAAAAAAAGGAGTGTATGACCTTGACGGCGGCCGAACGACTGATTTTTATGAATGGTGAATATAAGCGTAAAGAAGAAGCACTTGTTTCTGTATTTGATCATGGATTTCTCTATGGAGACGGGGTCTTTGAAGGGATTCGTGCGTATGAAGGAAATGTGTTTAAACTGAAAGAGCATATCAGGCGTCTGTATGATTCAGCCAAATCCATTATGTTAACGATCCCTTATACACCTGAAGAAATGGAAAAGCTGGTGTGTGAAACAGTACGAAAAAACAATTTGCGCAATGCTTATATTCGTTTGGTCGTGTCGCGGGGGATCGGTGACCTGGGGCTTGATCCCAGAAATTGTCCATCGCCTAATGTGGTTATTATTGCCGATCAAGTCCGTCTGTTTTCTAGAGAACTTTACAGTAAAGGGATTTCTGTGATCACCGTTCCTACCCGGCGGAATATCCCTGATGCATTGGATGCGAAAATTAAATCTTTAAACTATCTAAACAATATTTTAGTGCGTATTGAGGCCAATATAGCTGGTGTTTCCGAAGCTTTGATGCTCAATGCGCAAGGATATATAGCAGAAGGATCCGGAGACAATGTATTTATTGTTAAAAATAATGTACTGTATACACCTCCCAGCTATGTAGGCTGTCTGGAGGGAGTTACCCGCAATACAATTATCGACTTGGCCCGACAAAAAGGATATGTTGTTAAAGAAGAACCTTTTACCAGACATGATGTTTATGTTGCTGATGAAGTATTCCTGACTGGAACCGCAGCGGAAGTTATTGGAATCGTCAAAGTGGATGGACGCGTAATTGGGGAAGGCATCCCTGGCAAAGTAACAAAAGAATTGAAGCAGGAATTTGAAAAAATTGCTCCAATCGCAGGCGTACAAGTATATACCGATGAAAAGTCCGGAGTTCTTTGATTTTATTCAGATTATTATTTATCCTGTGTAAATTGAATTAATATGAGTCTGGTTGTAAAAGGAAGTAAAGCATGCCGAGATTGCTCCAAAGCAAACATTTCAGAAACAACCGGCAAAAACGCTCCTGAACCTGTCCTGAAATAACTGAAGCATCTCCATCTCTTTCCTGTATGGAGGTGCAAATTGTTCTGCTGCATTTTTTGCATTCCGATTCCATGCTTGAAAAAGCATGGATTTTTTTATTATGCCAATACATCTCTCTGAATAAAGGCCACAAAGGCAATTGTCAGCGCTGCGAGTGCCCAGCAGCTTAAAATAATCAGGGAAAAGGACGGACTCATTCCTTCGATGTTGATTGGTTCGCCTGCCAGATAATCGGTCAGACTTAAATGGGTAAATACAAAGTATTTCAATGCTGTCCAGGTTGGAGCCATTTGTGTAAGCAAACTGCCGGAGATGACAGCAGTCAGCATAATACCGATGCTTGCAGCAGTGCTCCTGACAAGTACAGATACCATCAATGCAAGGGTGCCGGTAATTATACTTGAAAACCAGGCCAGTCCAAAAGCCATTAATAGATATTTCCATTGCGGGACCAGATGAACGCCTTCTGTCACAAGCTGGTCCCCCTGTATTTTAAAACCGGTCAGCACAGGCATGGTAAAGCCCTGATAACCAAACACTGTTCCCGAAATAACATAGCCGAGCACGGCTGTCAGAAGCATGACAAGGGAGATTCCCAGCACAAGCGCCAAATATTTGCTCATTAATATTTTCCAGCGGGGGACGGGCCGGGTCAGAAGCAGCTTGATCGTACCGAGAGAATGTTCACCCGAAACGATATCTGCGGCCAGTACAACCACCAGTAACGGGAAAAAAAGTGAGGTGGACTGTTCTGCAAATTTGCGCAAAAAAGTGGGAGCCCCGGGTGTGGCCGGATTAATGTTATGCTCCAGATAGTATTGTTGTTGCTCAATATTCAACCTGGACCATGTTTTCCACTCTTCCGGAATCCGGCTTGAGGCAAGACGGTTTTGCTGGTCAACAATTTTTTGCTGCAGCAGTATCCGCCAGTCCGAAGTTCCCAGTTGTTTAATCTGATCCTGTGTATTTCGATACTGGGCATAAGTAAAAATCGGGATGACTGCCAGCAAAATCAGGGCAATCACAAGCAACCGCCTGTTCTTAAACAGTTTAAGCATTTCGTTGTAAACCAAATGATTCATGAGCCGGATCCTCCTGTTACTGCAAAGAAAAGATCTTCCAGCGTTTGTTTGCGAGGGGTGATTTCCGTAACACGGATCTGATGGTTTAGCAAATATTGATTGGTTTCGGCAATTTTATTTAATGGCATACATACGGTGATTTTTCCGTTTTTTTTCTGTTGTATGGATTTAATATAAGGCAGGTGTTTCAAAAAGCAGATTCCTTCCTTGAACGGATCAAGTTTCCAGTCCACAAGTGCGTCATCACCGGCCAGTTCCTCAACTGGTCCGGTTTGAAGCAGTTGCCCGTTTTGTATAATGGCAACCCGGTCACAGAGGAGCTGGACTTCATGCAGGATATGACTGGATATAAATATACCGATTCCTTCTTCGCTGGCCAGGCGGCGAATTAATGAACGCATATCGCGAATTCCTGCGGGGTCCAAACCATTTGTCGGTTCATCCAGAATTAAAAGTTTGGGGTTATTCAATAAGGCCTGTGCGATTCCGAGTCTCTGTTTCATACCTAGTGAATATGTTTCTGTCCGATCATTGATCCGGCTTGCCAATTCTACCAGTTCGACAGCCCTGCAAATCTCTTCATTGCTGGTTCCGGTCATTCGTCCAAACAGTTCGAGGTTTTCTTTACCGGTCAGATATGGGTAAAGTTCCGGGTTTTCCACAATGCATCCCACATGGGAAACAGCTTTCATAAAATCGTTTTGCAGATCATAACCTGCAATATGAATACTGCCTTCGCTTGGACGGACCAACCCAACCAGCATGCGGATGGTTGTTGTCTTGCCTGCGCCATTGGGACCCAGAAAGCCGAAAATTTCTCCGGCATAAACTTTGAAAGAAAGATTTTGAACGATGTGTTGCCCGCGAATCTTCTTGCCAAGTCCTTTTACTGAGAGTACGGGTTCAGTGTTAATTTCTGACTGCATGGGGGGAATTCACCTCCGGTTCAGCTGTATTCATCACTTGCCATAACCGGTCAGCCATTTTTTGATAACCTTTGTCGTTTGGATGGAAATGATCACTGTAAAGGTAGAGCCGGGGATTTTTATGAAAAAGGTCATAAACGGGAACAACTGTAACCTGGTCAAATGGCAGCGCGGTAACGATCGTGGCATGGTTCCAGTCAGCAACAATTGCTGAAGTCCGCTCCGAATCTGACAAGTCGCCAAAAGGATCGTAAAGGCTGAACAGATAAACGGAGCATTTGGGATTAAGACGGTGTATTTCCGACAAGATGGCGTCCAGATTTTCCGTGAATTGCTTTTTCCTTTCCTTGATGGTGCGAATATCCAATTGTTCGATGTCCCTGCTTTCCCGGAAAAGATCGTTTCCTCCGATGGTGATGACAATCGTATCCGCTTCTTTGACAAACTGACGTGTTTGTCCTTTATTGAACTGTTCCCGCAAATTTTGCGAAGTTTGCCCGCGAATGCTCAGGTTTATTGCCCGGGACCTGTTATGGGAACTTGCATGCCATCTTTTTTTAATGATTCCGAAATAACCAAGTCCGTTTTTGTCTCCGACACCACGTGTCAGGGAATCCCCAAGCCCCAGAAGCAAGCCTTCAGACGGGACAGATGGGGGCGGTTTTATACCGGCCATGTTACGGTTTGTCTCCGGGCCGAGAATTTCCCGCACGGCCAGTCCAAATCCGGCAAGCAACAGGCAAAAGGAAATAAGAGCCAGCCAATTCAAGCTTTTTATCCATAGCAAACCTTGTTTCACTTTGCTTCGCCTACTTTCCGGGACGAAAAATTTAAACAACCAATACGGTTTTTTTAAAAGATATCTTCTGTTTCTTTAAGCAAGAAAGTGTTTGTTGCTGCATAGGATGGTATTAATCCAGCTTAAGCCAAGAGGGGGTTGTCAATTTGAAAATCCATATTGCCCGTTCTGGTGAAACATTGTCGGATATTGCCCAAAAGTATAATATAACTCTGGAACGGTTACAAGAATTGAATCCGGATCTCAGTACAACTGAAAGACTGAATTCGGGGGAAAAAGTTCGGGTTCCGACCGGGAAAATTGCATTGGCTGTTTCCGGAAATAATGAAAAAAACAGCCAACCGGATTTGAATGAAGAATCCGGCTGTATTAAATATGAAGAGTATCCCGAAAATAACGAAACCGCTGCTGAACCTCTTCCCAAGCAATTGCCAAAACCGCCTTCTATTGAAGACTTGAGAAACTGGTCTGAAATGATGGATTCATCTTCAATGCTTGATCACTCATCCGTTCATGAAAATCTGGATACTTCCTATGATTCTTCATATCCGGAAATGCCGCCAGAATCTTTTTCCAATTTCCCGCAGGGAAATTATATGCCACCACCCCCCCAGTTTTTTGGTTCGGCATACAATCCCGTGTTCCAAGGATGGATGCCCGCGCCCTGTTATTTTCCCCCGGCACCGATGGGCTATCCCGGCCTGAACTCGTTTAATCCGCCACCTGCTGTTCCCGGGCCCAATAATGATTTTGCCGTCAAATATCGGGAGTGGAAAGAAAGTTCTTCAAGTGAAGGATAAGCAAATGAGGGTGAGCCCATGATTCAGCCTGATCCACTTCATTTGGAAGAGTTGTTACATACACCCGTGCGACGGATCAGACCCTATCGAAACAATTGGTGTGTTGAGACGGATTTTATGTGGTGGATAGCCAAGCCGGTCCAGTGCAGTTTAAAAGCAAAATGGTGGTATCAAGTAGATAATGAGCTGCGGAAACGCGGCTTTCATTCCATGCCTCCAATGATTACGGATGGTTCGCGGTGGATTCTTACTCCTTTTATTCAAGGGAAGTCTTGCCAATACTTTAAGATGAATGAAGTAAAACGAATGGTCAGAATTCTGGCCCATTTCCATCGGGTCGGACAATATCTCGGAACGCCGCCGCCAGGCGCGGCGTTTCTTTTGTCTCATCGCCTGGCAAGACGTCTGCAAGAATTTTACCAGGTGCTGGTATCGGTCGATCGGATAGAAAACAGGTTACTCAGGGAACTCCTGCGAGAAACCGGCAAAGATTTTTATCTGGATGGTACAGAAGCATGGAACCGGTTGGAAAAACTTCCTTTTCAGGATTGGATCGAGCGGGAACGACATCTCCATATGCTGGCGCATCGAGATCTGGCAAGTCATAACTGGATGAGAGATCAATCAGGAGCGTTGTGGTTAATCGATTTTGAAACAGCAGATTATGATGCCCAGGTTGGAGATGTATGGCAAATGGCGACTCGCATTCTGGCTGCAAACAGATATCCGGACGGGGGAATAGAGATGATTCTTCGTACTTATGAAGAGGTTCGTCCTCTGGAGAGGATAGAAAAAAAGATTCTGGCAGCCTTGTTTCTGTACCCTAACGAGTTTTTCCGGGAAATGCTCGGGCTGGTAGAAAAGAAAAAAGGATATGAGTTTTCGGCTTCCTATCCTTATCTGAAACAGATTGCCCATAACAGAAAAAAATGGAAAAAACAAATTGCGGAATTGATGTATTGGTAGTGGTTTGATGCTTATGGTATGATGTAGAATGGTTTTATCCAAGCCTTGTTCTTGCTTGAGGAGGCAAAAGTATGAAAGTAGGACTTGCACAAATTAGACCGCGATTGGGGCGAGTGGACAGGAATGTCGAACTGCATGAGGAAATGATCCGCCGTGCCCAAGAAGAACAGGTTAATCTTCTTGTTTTTCCTGAGCTCAGTTTAACAGGTTATAATTTATTAGATCTTACCTATGAAATGGCTAGAGATCCATTTAGTCCCGAAATACAAGGGCTGGTTCAATTGGCAGGAGACATGGATCTGGTATTTGGTTTTGTCGAGCACAGCCCTGAACATATTTTGTATAACTCCGCAGCTTATTTTTCGGTCGGGAATTTGCATTATCTGCATCGAAAAGTTTATTTACCTACATACGGAATGTTTGACGAAGGGCGTTATTTTGGAAAAGGTGAAGTGATTCGCAGTTTTCCCACCCGGTTTGGACAAGCAGGGCTGCTGATCTGTGAGGATGTCTGGCACAGCTCTTCTCCTTACATTCTGACGCAGGACGGAGCGCAGATTCTGATTGTTTTATCAAATGCTCCAGCCTCAGGTGTGGGAGGTTCAAAGTTAGGGACGCAGGAAAACTGGGATGCCCTGATAAGGAATCATGCCATGCTGAGCGGCAGTTATATGATTTACTGTAATCGTGTTGGAACAGAAGACGGAATCACATTCTACGGCGGATCACAAGTCGTGGATCCCTTCGGAGAAACGGAAGCACAGGCTGAATTGTTTGAAGAGGATTTGCTGATTGTTGATCTGGATCTTGACAAGGTTCGAAAAGCCCGTTTTCAAACCCCGGTTATGCGGGATGAAAATCTGGATTTAACCATTCGTGAATTGACCCGGATCAAACGGAAGCGGACAGGGGAGGGAAGCTGATAATGCAATTGATCGACGAATTTTTGGAGAAAGCTCCTTATTTGCGATTGAATGAAGAATTGGCTACCCGTCTCTTGACAACAGCTTTGCGTGAAGAAGTGAACAAGGCCGGGTTTGAAAAAGTGATTGTTGGCTTGTCCGGCGGAATTGATTCGGCTTTGTCCCTGTTTTTGTGCACGGAAGCCTTGGGACCGGAAAATGTCGTGGCAGTGTGCATGCCTTACAAGACAAGCAGTCCGTCAAGTCTGGAAGATGCACAGCTGGCCATAGATGAAACGGGAGCAGAAGGAATAACGGTAGACATCACCCCGCAGATCGATGCTTATTTTGAAGGTATGCCTGATGTAACACCGCTTAGAAAAGGGAACAAAATGGCTCGGGAGCGGATGACCATCCTGTATGATCTGTCTGCCCAGTATAACGCGTTGGTAATAGGAACCAGCAACCGGACGGAACTTTTGCTCGGATACAGTACACAATTCGGGGATTCGGCATCAGCAATCAATCCTATTGGCGATTTGTACAAGACCCAGGTTCGCCAGTTGTCCGCCTATCTGGGTGTGCCAGAGCCAATTATCACCAAGCCTCCCAGCGCAGATTTGTGGGAAGACCAGACGGATGAGAATGAGCTGGGATTCAGTTATTTTGATGTGGATCGCTTGCTGTATTTTATGATTGACAGGCGCTATACGCTGGATCAGTTGCGTGAACTCCGGTTTGATGATGCGTTTATCCAGAAAGTAAGCAAGCGGATCATTCAAAACCAGTATAAACGGACCATGCCGGTGATCCTCAAAGTGAGCGAGCGGACCATTGGTTTGGATTTCCGTTATTTGCGCGATTGGGGCTTGTAAACTTCAAGAGGAGTGATAAAACATGGCTGGGCATTCAAAATGGAAAAATATCCAACATCGGAAAGGGCGCCAGGATGCTCTAAAAGGAAAAATATTTGCCAAACTGGCACGGGAGATTTATGTGGCGGCCCGTTCGGGGGACAAGGACCCTGCAAACAATCACCAGTTACGGTTGGTAATTGCCAAAGCCCGTTCGCAGAATATGCCAAACGAAAACATTGAGCGGGCCATCAAAAAAGCTGCCGGTGGTGGTGAAGCCGAAAACTTTGAGGCGATTACTTATGAAGGATACGGACCAGGCGGTACGGCAGTGCTGGTAGAAGCCCTTACCGATAACCGCAACCGAACAGCAGCTGATATTCGCCATATTTTTTCAAAAAACGGCGGGAATCTGGGAGAATCCGGCTGTGTATCCTGGATGTTTGAACGAAAAGGGATACTGGTTATTGATCGTGAGCAAACAGACCTGGATGAAGAAGAATTGATGCTGATGGCTTTGGAAAGCGGAGCGGAAGATATGGAGTCTTTGGACAACAGCTATGAAATTACCACATTGCCGGAAGAATTTGAAGCGGTTAAAGAGGCTCTGGAAAAAGAGGGGCTTTCCTTTTCGACGGCAGAAGTCACCTTTGTCCCTTCAAACAAGGTTAAGATTCAGGGGGATGATGTCAGGAAGGTGATCCGCCTGATCGATGCACTGGAAGATCATGATGATGTCCAGAATGTGTATTCCAATTTTGAGGCAGATGATGAAGAACTGGCAAAGGTTATGGATGAATAAATTTTTGCTGGATTGACCTGAACCAACCAGACCAGGGCGTTCGTTTTCCGGTATGAGACCGGGAGGCGGTCGCCTTTTTTGGCGATTGCTTGCCCATTTTTTTATAAACTGTCTGATTTCGGAAAAAATAAGACTGAATCCGATTCATGGTTTGCCAACTGGTTTCATAATATGTATGGAAAATATTTTTCTGTATAGGAGTCAGGTTATGGGAACAATTTTTTGGGATTTTGCTCGGGAAAAGGCGATACGGGAAGCTATAAAGATAAAGAACGGGCAGGGAACCTGGGAAGATTGGGAAAACAGATGGCCGTCGGAAGTAAGGGAACAGGCGGAAAGGGAACTGAAAATTTTTACGATGCTGGGCTGGATGAAACGCTGACCTGTGATCATGGGGAAGCGTTTTTTTTTGAGCATATTTGTTTGCACCTGCAATAAGGCATTAATCACATGAAATCGAAATATGGTGCAGATCCGTGGATATACGGATTGCTGAATGACATGACTGTCTCTTTGTAAGGCGGAGACGGAACGGAATCCGGAAGATTGTCTTCCTTCCGTTGTTTTTCTACAGTGTGAGAGAGTAAAAAACTCTCTTTTTTGTGCGTCCAGGATTGGGATCATTGCCAATTTGCCTGCAAACTTGTGATATAATTAGTCATGCCATAGGAATGAACGTTCGCTTCATGCTTGGAGAGGAGTTTATATATGCGTATTATGGGAATTGATCCGGGGATTGCCATTGTCGGGTACGGAATTCTGGATCAAAAAGGAACCCGTTTGATTGATGTTGATTACGGAAGTATCCAGACTCCGGCAGGAATGCCGACGGCCACCCGGTTAAAGGAAATATATGATGCCTGTACCAGTCTGTTCAGGAAATATCAGCCGGATGTGGTAGCGATTGAGAAACTTTTTTTCAATCGAAATGTTACGACGGCATTTACGGTGGGGCAAGCGCGGGGGGTGATAATGCTTGCCGCCGAGGAAGCGAATGTAACGATTACCGAATATACTCCTTTACAGGTGAAAATG
This sequence comes from Thermoactinomyces sp., assembly GCA_049587175.1. Classification (GTDB taxonomy): domain Bacteria; phylum Bacillota; class Bacilli; order Thermoactinomycetales; family Thermoactinomycetaceae; genus Thermoactinomyces. The sequence goes on along the minus strand of JBAVDL010000038.1, from coordinate 10,311 downwards.
GCTGTTGTCGGTTATGGACAGGCTGAAAAAAAACAGGTGCAGGAAATGGTCAAATTGTTGCTTCATTTGCCTGCCGTGCCCAAACCCGATGATGTGGCTGATGCATTGGCCATTGCAATTTGTGAGGCACATACCTCCATGTCGGTTCGTCAATATCGCAAGTGGGGATGGAAACAATGATTGATTTTATCAAAGGAAAGGTACATTATCAGGAAAACAGTTATCTTGCTGTGGAAGCAGGAGGGATTGGCTATCAGGTTTATGTAACCAATCCCTTTGCCTGGGAGGAAGAGTCCGAGATTTTCTTGTACACTCATCTTGTAGTCCGGGAAGATGCCCGCCTGCTGTATGGTTTTTCGACCAGACCGGAACGCGATTTGTTCCGTCTCCTGCTGGAAGTGTCCGGTGTCGGTCCAAAAGCGGCGATGGGGATGCTTTCGGCAATTCGGCCAAAGCAGCTGGTTCAGGCCATACAGCTGGAAGATCTGAAGACATTGACATCGTTGCCCGGCGTGGGGAAAAAAACTGCCCAGCGCCTGGTGCTAGATCTGAAAGACAAATTGAATAAGATTGACGGTTTTGATGCGGCAACAGTTGAACCGTCCGTGACACCGGTTCATCCTGACAGGGGACAGGAAGTAATTGAAGCGTTGAAAGTCCTTGGCTATAATGAAGAAGAAGCAAAATGGGCTGTTTTGGAGGCTGCAAAGACAACGGAAGAAGAGTATGATACGGAGACCTGGATTAAACAGGCTCTCAAAATGATGGTAAGTAAACAGGAGGGTCGGACATGGAAGAAAGGATCATCTCTGCCAAGATGAACCATGAAGATGAGATGGTCGAGTATAGTCTGCGCCCTCGTTATTTTAACGAGTATATCGGGCAAACTCAGGTGAAGGAGAATTTGAGAATATACATAGAAGCGGCCAAAATGCGTGGCGAATCTCTGGATCACGTATTGCTTTACGGTCCTCCAGGGCTTGGGAAAACCACTCTTTCCCATATTATCGCCAATGAACTGGGTGTCAGCATTCGAACCACTTCCGGTCCGGCGATCGAACGTCCCGGGGATCTGGCTGCTATTTTAACCAATCTGGAGCCAAACGACTTGCTGTTTATTGATGAAATCCATCGTTTGAATCGCTCTGTTGAGGAAGTATTGTACCCGGCCATGGAAGATTTTGCTTTGGATATCATGATTGGCAAAGGGCCAAGTGCCCGGTCGGTGCGGCTTGACTTGCCGCCGTTTACTCTGGTTGGCGCCACGACCAGGGCGGGTTCATTGTCTTCGCCGTTACGTGACCGGTTTGGCGTGATGAGTCGTTTGGAATTTTACAATACGGATGAGTTGACCCTGATTGTTGAGCGGGCTGCAGATTTGTTAAACGTAAAGATTATGGGTGATGGTGCCAGGGAAATTGCTTCCCGGGCCAGAGGAACGCCACGGATAGCCAACCGGCTTCTCAAGCGGGTACGTGATTTTGTCCAGGTACAGGGAGATGGTGTTATCACGGAACAGGCTGCCCGTGATGCATTAGACCGTATTCAGGTGGATAAAATGGGACTAGACCATGTTGACCATCGCCTTTTGATGGCTATTATCGAGAAATTTCGCGGAGGCCCCGTAGGATTGGATACACTGGCGGCCACCATTGGGGAGGAATCCCATACGATTGAAGATGTGTATGAGCCTTATCTCATGCAAATCGGATTTCTGCAGCGGACACCGAGAGGCCGCATGGTAACCATGAGATGTTGCGAGCATTTTAATGTGGAGTGGCCAAAATGAATTCTATTGCAAAAATGCTGATTGTTACGGGTGTTGTCCTGATTGTCATTGGACTTGTATGGCAGATTGGCGGGAAGTTTTTGAATCTGGGAAGATTGCCTGGAGATATTGTCATCGAAAAAGGAAATACCCGGATTTACTTCCCTGTTGTCACATCAATTGTGATAAGCATTGTTCTGTCCTTGTTAGCTTATCTGTTTCGCCTGTTTCGATAGGAACGGGCTTTTTGTTTGAGTTTGTCAGGAGGAAGGGAAACCACTGTGGATGTATCTTTGTATGATTATGATTTGCCAAAAGAACTGATAGCACAAACGCCGATCAAGGATCGGGACCGTTCCCGCCTGCTTGTGGTCGACCGCCGGACATCCGGTTTGAAACACGGACATTTTCCGGATTTGCTTTCGTATATGTCTGCAGGCGATGTGCTCGTTCTGAATGACAGCCGTGTCCGGCCGGCCCGCCTGATCGGTGAAAAGGAGGAAACCGGGGCCCGGATTGAGATTTTGCTTTTGAATCCGTTGGGGAATGATCGTTGGGAAACTCTGGTCCGGCCGGCCAGACGGATCCGGCAAGGAACCGTTGTGCAGTTTGGAGGCGGTCGTCTGAAGGCCATTGCCGAAGGACAGACAGAAGCGGCGGGCGGCAGGATCTTTCAATTGCAGTATGAGGGAAACAATATTGAAAAACTGTTTGAGGAGTTGGGGCAAATGCCGCTTCCTCCCTATATTCATGAGCAACTGGATGATCCGGAACGTTACCAGACCGTTTTCTCCAGAGTGATCGGATCGGCGGCAGCTCCGACAGCCGGGCTTCACTTTACTCCGGAGTTATTGGATAAAATCAGGGAAAAAGGGGTAAAAGTTGTTTTTGTTACCTTGCATGTCGGATTGGGTACGTTTCGACCTGTTACCGTTAAACGGGTGGAAGATCACCAGATGCATGCCGAATATTATGAGTTGGGGGAAGAGACTGCGAGGGAAATCAGGGCAGCCAAAAAAAGAGGCAACAAAGTGTTTGCTGTAGGAACCACCTGTATCCGCACCCTGGAAACCGTGGCAAAAAAATATAATGGCAATATTCAGGCGGATCATGGCTGGACGGATATTTTTATTTATCCGGGTTTTACTTTTCAGGTGGCAGATGCCCTTGTAACCAATTTCCACCTTCCGCAATCCACCTTGTTGATGCTCGTAAGCGCCTTTGCATCCCGTGAATTGATTTTGTCCGCTTATCAGGAAGCCGTTCGCAAACGGTATCGTTTTTTCAGTTTTGGAGATGCGATGCTGATTCTTTGAACGGGCCGGCAATAAGGTTTGTTCAAACTGCTGCGAGCAGGAGAAAACCGGAATGTTTTTGCAAAAAACTTGTCCTGAGAGCCCACGTTTTCTATAATGGGTAGCAGGAGTTTGTCATTTTGGTTAGAATGGTTCTTTAGTAGGAGGAAACACCTTGGCTGTAAGATATGAACTGATCAAAGAATGCAGGCAGTCTGGCGCCCGGCTGGGTCGTTTACATACACCGCACGGAACGATTGATACCCCTATTTTTATGCCGGTCGGAACTCAGGCTACCGTCAAGACAATGAGTCCTGAGGAATTAAAAGAAATGAATGCGCAGATCATTTTAAGCAACACCTATCATCTGTTTCTGCGACCGGGACATGAGATCGTCCGGGAAGCAGGGGGATTGCACTCGTTTATGAACTGGGACCGTCCGATTTTGACAGACAGTGGCGGATTCCAGGTTTTCAGCCTCAGCCAGCTGCGCAACATCACGGAAGAAGGGGTTACTTTCCGTTCCCATCTCAGCGGGGAAAAGCTGTTTATCGGCCCCGAGAAAGCAATGGAAATACAAAATGCCCTGGGAGCAGATATTATCATGGCATTTGATGAATGCCCGCCTTACCCCGCAGAGCGTGAATATGTCCAGGCTTCCACGGAACGTACATACCGGTGGCTAAAGCGATGCATAAAAGCCCATCAACGCCCGGAAGAACAAGCGTTGTTCGGAATCGTCCAGGGCGGGATGCATCAGGATCTACGCGAGGAAAGTGCCCGGCAGCTTGTTGAACTGGATTTGCCGGGTTACGCCGTGGGTGGATTAAGCGTAGGGGAATCCAAAGAGTTGATGTATGAAGTACTCTCGTACACCACGCCGTTGTTGCCAAAACATAAACCGCGGTATCTGATGGGAGTGGGTTCTCCCGATGCGCTGATTGAAGGAACGATCCGGGGTATTGATATGTTTGACTGTGTGTTGCCGACAAGAATTGCCCGTAACGGAACAACCATGACCAGCCAAGGTCGCATTGTTGTGCGCAATGCCAAATTTGCGCGTGATTTCACGCCGCTTGACCCGGAATGTGACTGCTATACCTGCCGAAATTATACAAAAGCCTATCTGCGGCACCTGATCAAGGCAGATGAAACATTTGGCATACGCTTGACAACATACCACAATCTTTATTTTTTGCTCAGGTTGATGGAACAGATCCGGCAGGCAATTATGAAAGACCGGTTGCTTGATTTCCGTGATGAGTTTATGACGAAGTATTATGGTTCTTTACAACCTAAAAATGCTTTTTAAGGAGGATAAACAGAATGAGTCAATGGGGTACATTGATACCGCTTATATTAATGTTTGCTGTTTTTTATTTCTTTTTGATCCGGCCTCAGCAGAAGCGGCAAAAAGAACGGACGGCCATGCTGAATTCCTTGAAAAAAGGAGACAAGGTGATTACCATTGGAGGCATCCATGGAACGATTGTGGAACTTGGGGAAGAGCGGGTAACCTTGAAAGTAAGTGATAACACACGCCTTGTCTTTGAACGTTCGGCCATTAATACGGTGGTCTCGGATGACCAGCCGGCCTCTGAGAAAGAGTCCAAGGAAGAAAACAAATAAAGAAACAAAAAGCTTCTGATCACCAGGTCAGAAGCTTTTCTTGTTGGTTTTCGTCTGAATTCCGGCAATACCTCCCAAAGCCCCTCCACCAAAGGCGAGCATTGAAAGCCATAAAGGATGAATGGTGGTAAGTGTATCGAAAGCCAGAAACGCAATCAGCAACAGAATCAGCACATACAGGGTTCCCTGAATCCCCCCGGCAATCCATCCCCGATATTCCGATTTGCGGGCGGTAACAAATCCACCGCAAAACAGGGCAAGCAGATTCAAAACAAATGCAATCGCAGGGAGTTGACTGGAGGATAATGAAGAGTATTGCAAAAACATTGCGACAATCAGGGAGCCTAAAACCAGAATGACCCAAATCACCAATTGTCCAAGCATCCATGGTGATCGAAGTCCTTTTTTGGCCGAGTTAAAAAAGGTTTCTTTCACAGCTTTTCCCTCCTTGCCGATTGCTATAAGTCTATGCCGCACCGTTTTGAAATATCCCCGGATTGCTCATAAAAACAAAGGGGTTGGTGAAACTAGAAAATAAAAAGGGAGGTGATCCAGGTGTTATGGAGCATTTTTTTGCGGACCGTTTTTATCTATATGTTTTTGATGTTTATACTGAGATTGATGGGAAAACGGGAAATTGGCAAATTATCCATCTTTGACCTCATTGTTTCATTCATGATTGCGGATATATCCGCAATGGTGATTGAAAATTTGGACGAACCGCTAATCCTTGGGGTAACCTCCATAATTACCCTGGCTCTCCTCCAGATTCTCCTTTCCTACCTGACCCTGAAAAGCCAAAAAGTGCGTGAATGGGTGGATGGAAAACCTGTCATGATCATCAAAAAAGGAAAAATTCTTGAAAAGGAAATGGCTCGGGCCCGGTATAATCTTGATGACCTGATTATGCAGTTAAGGGAAAAAGATATTGCCAATATCTCGGATGTAGAGTTTGCTATTCTGGAAACAAGCGGAAAGCTGAGCGTATTTAAAAAAGAGGAAAAACGCCTGGCCCAGCGCGGAGATGTAAAACATTCGCTCAAGCCGTTTCGCATGCCGATTCCACTGATTGTGGAAGGAAAAGTCCAGGAAGAAGGATTGCAAAAAATCGGCAAGACCCGATTCTGGCTGAAAAACGAAATTCAAAAGCAAGGCTTTCGCGACTTCAGGGAAATATATTATGCGACTGTAAGCAGCAATGGCAAATTGTTTATTGACCGGAAAAGTCCTTCATAAATTACTTTGGCAGCAAATAGGATAACCACTTTCCGATATAGGGGATGTGGTACACATCATTTTTCCGGACGAGAGAAAAAACGATCAGGCAAACCGCATAGGCAGCCAAAGCAAAACCAGTCTGGGTCAGGGTCCTGGTCAACAGGGATGCAGATTCATTCAGGCTTCCGTAATGGCAGGCCATTGCTGTAATGATGATGGTCAGCAGAAGTTTTCCCCATTCTTTCAGTTTCAGGTGGAAAGGAATCAGCCGAATAATATCAATAAAATGGAGCGTGGTGACAATCAGAATTCCACAGTTGATGGCAAGGGCGACACCGTCTATGCCCAATTCCGGACGGGAAGCAAGCAATAAAATAAGAATGGTTTTGAAAATGGCTCCGAAAATGGAATTGCGCATAGGGGCCTGTGCTTTGTCCAATCCTTGCAATACAGAAGCAAAGGGTCCCTGCAACGCGTGAATCATGGTAAAAGGAGCCATGATCCGGATCAGGCGGGCGACTTCATCCTGGCGGTACAACAGAATAGAGAGCGGTTCCGCCAACAGGTACAACAGCAGGGCACAAGGGGCGGTTACAATAAAAGACATACGGATTGCCTGCTGTAAACGGTGTTCAATCAGCCGGGGCTTGTTCCGTGCAGCAGCTTCGCTGATTGCCGGGACAAGCGAAACGGACAGGGCATATGTGATAAAAGACGGGAAAAAGGTTAGCGGTACGGCCATTCCTTCCAACTGTCCGTACAAGGCAGTAGCAGTGGCGGTAGCAAACCCGGCCATGGCCAGACTCTGGGCTACGATGATCGGTTCAATCGCATAGGAGAATGAACCGACAAGCCGGCTGGCTGTTACAGGGACTGCCAGACGCATCAGGTCACGAAAGGTTTGTTGAAACGGTTTCCATCCGGGCATGTGAAATTTGCGGCTTAATCCGGGACGCAAAGGGTCCTTTTTGAAAGAATAGAGGAGAAACATCATTCCCGCAAATTCGCCTATAACCATGCCTATCATTGCTCCGGCAGCGGCAAATTCCACTCCGTAGGGAAGCAAAAACCGGGCCAGCAACAATACGGTAAAGATACGGACGGATTGCTCAATGATCGTGGAAAAAGCATAAGGGCTCATATTTTGCCGTCCCTGAAAATAACCTCGGAAAATTGAGGAAATGGCAATTACCGGAATGATTGGTGCAATGCCAAGCAGAGCATAGATCGCACGCTCATCGGTAAGAAGAACTTTTGCAATCCATGGCGCAGCCAAAAGGACAGCACCTGTTATCACGATACTGGTAATGATGACAATAAATATGGAAACCAGGAGAATGGAGCGGATTTTTTCCTCCTGTTTTTTTGCCTGTGCTTCCGAGACCAGTTTGGAAATAGCCACCGGCAAGCCTGCCGTAGTAATAACAATGGTAAACGTCAGGATTGGAAAGGCCATCTGGAACAACCCTATACCTTCGTCGCCAATAATTCGGGACAGGGCGATCCGGTAGATGAAGCCGAGAATTTTGGTGATAAACCCTGCACTGACAAGGACAAAGGTTCCATACAAGAATCCCTTGCGCACTGTTTTGGCCCCTCCTTCATGGTATCCTATTTAAAGGTATGTCCGGGCTGGACAACGCATGACAAAAAATGTTTACATTTACGTAAAATGTCTCGGCAACTCTTGCACAAATTGATCAAGAGTTGTTAACTAGAAGAAGCAGGGATAAGCAGGAGTTTTCATGTTGACCACGAATGATAAAATTTGTATTGGGAGATGTGACTTAATTGAGCAGGAACAATATGTCCAGATATGGTGCTTTGAAACCTGTCACGAGACGGCAGGAAACGGCTGAACTTTTATCTGAATATGAACTGAAGCAATGTATTGAAAATTTGTGTAACAGCAAGGCAGAAGAATTTCGTATGTACGGCTATGAAAATGTGACAGGTGAGCAGGTGTGGGCCTGTGTTTCGGAAGGATACCGAAGAGGATGGCCGCGTCTGAACCGGCTGGTAAATGATATCATGTCGCTGAAGGCAAACCGCTTTATGAACTGGCTCATGTTATCCGTTTACAAAGATGAGGAAGAAGAACAGAAAAACGACAGCCGCTGATCCGCTGTCGTCTTTTTTGTCGCGAAATTGACATCGTTTTTTGAACGATAGATAATTAAGATTATGGTGTGCTACATAAAAGGAGGAGCAATGAAATGAAAGAACAAAAGAAGTATATAGTCTTTTTTATCCTCCTGGTGGTTGCAATTATTGCACTAGTGGCTACAACTACCGGTTACATATGGGACAATATTACGCTTGGTCTGGATTTGCAGGGCGGCTTTGAGGTTCTTTATGAGGCGGCACCTGGACAAAAAGTAAATACACAGATTTTAAAAGATACTGCAGCAGCTTTAAATACCCGTATTAATGTGCTGGGCGTTGCAGAACCGGATATCTCGGTTGAGCCTCCCAACCGGATTCGCGTGCAATTGGCTGGAGTTAAGGATCAGGACAAAGCGCGTGAAATGTTGGGAAAACAGGCCAAACTCACATTTCGGGATGCATCGGGAAAAATTTTGCTGACGGGCAGTGACCTTAAGGAGAATGGGGCAAAGGTAGACTATGACCAAATGGGACAACCTGTAGTTACGCTCCAGTTGAAAGACCCGGAAAAATTCACCAGGATTACCCGTCAGTATCTGGGCCAGCCTCTTCCGATCTATCTCGATGAGCAGCAGTTGAGCGCACCGGTCGTCCAACAGGTTATTACCGGAGGCACAGCGCAAATTTCGGGGCAGAAAAATGTTGAAGAGGCCCAGCAGCTGGCTGATTTGCTCAATGCCGGAGCCATTCCGCTCAAGTTGAATGAAGTACAAAGTTTTGCAGTTGATGCCAGCCTGGGGGATGATTCCCTGAAGGACAGCATCGTGGCCGGGGCTTATGCTGTCATTGCCATCTTTATCTTTATGATCGGATATTACCGATTGCCGGGATTGGTATCTGTCGTTACGCTGATTTCCTATTCCTATCTGTTGCTGTTAACCTTTATGGTAATGGGAGCCACCCTGACACTGCCCGGAATTGCAGCCTTTATCCTGGGCATAGGAATGGCGGTAGATGCCAATATCCTCATGAATGAACGGATCAGGGAGGAACTCAGGATTGGCAAGAGTATAAAAGCAGCGGTACGCTTGGGATCCAAACGCTCTTTCCTGACCATTTTTGATGCCAATTTCACTACAATTATTGCGGGAGTTGTGTTGTTTATCTTTGGTACTGCCGCAGTCAAAGGATTCTCTGTTACCCTGATCGCCGGTATTATCGTCAGTTTTTTAACGGCGGTAGCTCTTTCCCGGATGATGATAAACCTGATTATCCGTTCCAATTTAGTGAAAAACCCGGCTCTGTTCAGGGTTCGAGAGGATGAGATCAGTGACTTATAAATTTGATATCGTCAAGCACCGGAAAAAAATTTTCATCATTACGCTGATTGTCATGACGGTGATGATTGTTTCCCTGTTTGTTAAAGGACTCAATCTCGGGGTTGACTTTGTCAGTGGAACCCGGTTGGATATTCATGTCAAGCCGAATGTAAATCTTGAACAGGCACGGCAAATTTTACAGGATCTTGGTTATCAGAACCCGAATGTTCGTGTCGGGGGATCGAAAAACGAATTTGTTATTTTTCGTGTGAGCGATACGGTAGACAACAACCAGATAAACCGGATTCAGAAGGCTTTCAGTGAAGCTTACCAGACGAAGGTTAATGTTCAGGAGCAAACGGTCAGCCCGATCATCGGACAGGAAACAGCGATGAACGCAATCAAGGCAGTGGCATACGCTTCCCTTTTTATTATCATTTACATAGCATTCCGGTTTGAATACCGGTTTGCTGTTACCGCCGTACTGGCCTTGATCCATGATGCCCTGTTTACCATCGGGGTATTTTCCCTGTTGCAGATCGAAGTGGATTTGGTCTTCATTGCAGCGATTCTGACCATTATTGGTTACTCTGTAAATGATACCATTGTAATTTTTGACCGGATTCGTGAAAATCTTGATTTCGTCAAGCCGAAAAAATGGGACGAACTGGCCAAAGTTGTAAATGACAGCATCAATCAAACATTGGTTCGTTCAATAAATACAGCACTGACCGTACTTTTGGCCGCCTTTTCCCTGTGGCTGCTGGGCGGGGAAAGCATAAGCAACTTCTCACTGGCTCTTCTGCTTGGTTTAATTGCAGGTGCCTATTCTTCCATCTTTGTAGCCAGCCCGCTATGGGTTACCTGGAAATGGAAATCAATGCAAAAACAAAATGCCAAAAACAAACCCGTAACGGAGTAGAAGCTGAAGCCATGATATTCATCATGGCTTCAGACTGTAGATAAACCCCTTCTA
>JBAVDL010000037.1:0-2057 GCA_049587175.1 Thermoactinomyces sp. | reverse complement strand
CGCGGCCCAGGAGGACGTCTGGTTCATCATCCCGCAGTTTCTCGGTTTCATCGTTTTTTTGATCGCTGCCATCGCCGAACTGAACCGGACCCCCTTCGACCTTCCGGAAGCGGAGTCGGAGCTGGTGGCCGGTTATCACGTGGAGTACAGCGGATTTCGGTTCGCCTTCTTCATGCTGGCGGAATATGTGTATGTCTTCGCCATGTCCGCCCTGACAACCGTCCTGTTTCTCGGCGGCTGGCTTCCGCTGTTCGGGCTTGATTTCATTCCTCCCCTGGTCTGGTTCGTGCTGAAGATGTTGGCGATGGTGTTTTTCATTTTCTGGCTTCGGGCGACCTTTCCCCGGATCCGGTCGGATCAGCTGATGCAGCTGGGTTGGAAGGTGCTGTTGCCGCTGGCGCTGGTGAACATTTTCCTTTCCGCGCTGCTGAAGGAAGTGCCCGTCATCGGAAATTGGTTTTAACGGCAAGGAGCGGGAAAGCGGTCCACGGTCCCGCATCCCCGGCAGGATGGCGTCCACACGCCGAAAAACGGAGGGATCACCATGCTCGGACTGGTTAAGGGTTTGGGCATCACGCTCAAAAATCTCACAAAAAAGCGAGTGACCTATCGCTATCCGGATGACCCCCTGGAAATGCCCGACCGATTCCGCGGGATACAGCACTTCGATCCGGAAAAGTGCATCGTTTGCTATCAGTGCGCCCGGATTTGCCCGACGGAATGCATCAGCTTGACCGGGAAGAAGAATCCGGATCCCGAAAAAAAGGGTAAAGTCATCGAAACCTACGACATCAACTTTGAGATCTGCATTCTCTGCGATTTGTGCACCGAAGTTTGTCCGACGGAAGCGGTGGTCATGACCCGAAACTATGAATTGGCCACCTACAGCCGGGACGAACTGTTCAAGGATATGGAATGGCTCAAAAACAACAACACGAATGTCCGGAAGGAGAACCACCCATGAATTTGAGCGGTGAGTTTTTCGCCTTTTTGATCTTTTCGCTGATGGCCATCGGCGGGGCGGTGTTCATGATCAGCTTCACTCGGGTGGTGCATATGGCGTTGGCCATGGCCTTCACCTTTCTCAGCCTGGCCGGCATGTACGTCCTGCTCCACGCGGAGTTTGTCGCCGTGGTGCAGGTGCTGATCTACACCGGAGCGGTCACCATCCTGATGCTGTTCGGAATCATGTTGACGCGCCATCGGGATGAGGACCATGCGGAAGGACGCCGATGGCACCGCGGACTGAGCTTTGTCGGAGTGACAGCCTTCGGATTGATCCTCCTGATGACGATTTGGCGGTCGCCGCTTCCGGAAAGCGGAGCGGATCCCGCTACCTATACCGTCCAGCGCCTGGGCGAGATCATATTCCGGCATTACGTCATTCCCTTTGAGCTGACGTCGGTCCTTCTCCTGGCAGCCTTGGTGGGCGCGGTGATCTTGGCAAAAAGGGAGGGTCAGTCCTGATGCCTGCAACCTCATATCTGGCACTGGCGGCCATACTCTTCTGCATCGGCCTGTACGGAGTCCTCACCAAGCGGAACGCGGTGATCGTCCTCTTTTCCGTCGAGCTGATGCTGAATGCGGCCAACTTGAATCTGGTGGCCTTCTCCAAATTTGGCCTTTACGCCGATATTGCGGGGCAAATTTTCTCCCTCTTTTCCATCACCGTGGCTGCGGCGGAGGCGGCGGTAGGCATCGCCATCCTGATCGCCCTGTATCGCCGGCGCCAAACGGTGGATGTGGATCGGTTCGACACGCTGAAGGGTTGAAGATCTGCTCCCCCGGGGCAGAATTTGTGAAGGGCCGTGCAAACCGGATTCGTCAACGTGTAGCTTCAGAAGTTGTCGGTTTGATCAAACGCTCTATTCACCCTGGGAACCTCACAGTTGAAGGACGGATGATCCATGAATTCTTTCATCGTATGGATGATTCCCCTTTTGCCCTTGATCGCCTTTTTATTGCTCATCAGCTTCGGGCGCAGGTGGAAAGAATCGGTGTCGGTCTTCACCGGATCGCTCGCCGCTTTTCTTTCGCTGGTCCTGTCCGTCTGGGTG
>JBAVDL010000036.1:0-2118 GCA_049587175.1 Thermoactinomyces sp. | reverse complement strand
TCCTCAGCAGTCCATTTTCTCCGTCCCATAAAAAAGACCCCTTTTTTGCTTCCTATTATACTCTCTCTTTTGTCTGGAAGCGTATGGGGTCATTATAAACACTAAACCTCCATATTCACACACGAGCTTTATTGTATCCATAAGAACATTTAATTTATCTTATTGGAACGAAAATAATCATTGCTAAGCAGAGCAAAGATATAATGCTGTGAAAGCACTTTTTTTGAGAGTAACATCAGAGCCAACAGAAGATCTGTATGTATCTCTCTAGACAAGCACCATTATCAATGGTTTTCTGCATCAATATCCGTACTCCTCATTTTTGAGTAAAATTACCAAGTTATTTTCCTTGTAACTTTCCAGTTGAAAACTCTATTTTATCCTTATTTCATGTGGATTGGCGTTTCAAAAACAACCCCCGGGATTTTCGAAGCCCCTGATTTCGGAGATATGTATGGATGCAAATCTTGGAAATCCTTAGGTAGGGAGGTCCATAAATTTATGAAATGGTATGAAAATGTAATGGATGATGCCAAAACAGCTTTTTTATTAACATTATCTGAAAAAATCATGGGTAAAATACAAAACTACGAATGGTTCCATGAGGTACGACAAACCATGGATATGTGCTGGAAATGGGTTGGAGAAAGGAAATATAGTAGTAATGAACTTTATGAAAAACTAGATCGTGAAGATGAAGATGGCTATGAAGATGGTTTATTTTTGTTGGAAGCAATGTACGATGAAGTAGTAAACGATCCTCAAGTTGAATTGACTTGGTTTAGTATTTTGGATGCCATATGTTATACCACTTGGCAAGCCTACAAGTATGAAAAAAGAAAAAGTCTTCCTCAAACCCTGGAATCAGAAAGTGATGAAACCATTGACAAGTTCATGGAAAAAATAAAACAAGTAGACGAATACCAAGAAGAATTGGTAGAACGTTTAAAAGAGTATCTCCTTGCAAATTATCCAGCAGGAAGTGACAAGAGGATCAAGAGAGAAAAATTGCTTAGTTTAATTTGCTAAACTAACAGGATATAGGTCGAATCCTAAAAATGAAAAAAGATTCATATTACCGTCTCTCCCTGACAAAAAAGACTTGGGAGAGAGCAAGATGATCAATCGTATCGATGTTAAAAAAGCTGTTTATGCTTATGAAGATAGTATAATCCAAAACATCAAAAAGGTACTTTCTTATCAATTTCCTCCAGAAACAGACACAGTTTTGTTTGAAGTGCACAGTGGTGAATACGGTATATACGGCATTAGTATTACTCCGATGTCTGATGGAGAAGAAATTAATTATAGCAGGATACAAACACTTTTAGATGAAGTGCAAATTAGAATCAAGCTTGATAAATTTATTGACCCAAATGATGATTATATAAACCGGATTGACAGACTGGATCATATCGTATTCGAGTTGATTATTCCATTCTTTTCCGAGTGCTTTGATATAGCGACTGATCGACCATCCCGAATTCAGTTTTATATAAGAACCCATGAAGCAGATGATGTACTCAATCTGCAAAATAAAACATGGGTGGAAATTGAGGATCTGTACGAATAGTCAATGTCTAGGCCTGAGGAAAAACCTCAGGCCTTTTTTCTCTGTTTATTTGACAATGTGGATATGCCACTAGTGCTGTTTCCCCCAATGCCTTGGAGACAAGGAAAGTACTACTTCGATCCTAGACTGCTTTGATATAAAAGTTAATAGAATAATGAATTTTTTATGAACATACTTCAAATGAAGTCTTTTGATCGAATAAAAAAGAGCACACCAACCAAACAGAAAGGAGCGTTCTATATGAAAAGTTTTGAGTTAAAATCGGGAACAAAAGTAACGATTGACGAAAATAAAATTGTCATCGAAAGAACCGGTGGAAAAAGTGCGGTCAGAGGATTATTGGCCGGAAGAACAATGGGGAAAATGACGATAAAAACATCTGCAATAACAGGATTAATCTATTTTGCTGATTATTTGGTAATTTGTGCGTCAGGGTTTCCAACGCCAAATGATTTCAAAATAACAAGTATCGCTGAAATCAAGCAATATCCTAATTGTATTACAGGAAAAGAAGAAGAACTTGAAGAAATATATCAATTTTTGGA